>JAPOLF010000004.1 GCA_029977305.1 bacterium
TGCCACCAGCGTCGGATCGCGATCCACGCTTTGCGCACCCACCGCGATGCTCCCCGCCGCGCACGCGATCGCCTCGAGCAGTGTCGACTTCCCGCTCCCGTTCTCCCCCACCAGGAACGTCACCGGCGCGCGGAACTCCAACGTTCGCTCCCGCAGGGCCCGGATCACCGGCACCGTGAACGGGAACGTCTCCTCCGGCGCGTCCGCTCGCATCGTCACCGATCGCAACACCATGATCCCCCTGTCACCGAGCCGTCCGCGCGCCGCGCGTCTTCCTCGAGTGTACGCCCCCAAACACCACGACCGGGGCCGAAGCCCCGGTCGCTGTCATTCACTGATTCCGCGTTCGGTCGTCGGCCTAGTAGATGCCGAGGTACCGATCGCGCTCCCAGCCGGTGACGTGCTTGCGGAACGCGTCCCACTCCGCCGTCTGGCCCTCGGTCAGCTTCTCGAAGACGTGGTCGCCCAGCGCCTCGCGGATCACCGCGTCCTTCTGCATCTCGTGGACCGCCTCGCCGAGCGTCGCCGGCAGCACCGGGATGTTCCGGCGCTTCAGGTCCTCGTCGGTGAAGTGGTAGAGGTTCTCTTCCACCGGCTCGATCAACTCGAGCTCGTTCTCGATCCCGTCGATGCCCGCCGCCAGCATCGCCGCGAAGGCGAGGTACGGGTTGCACGACGGGTCCGGGCAGCGCAGCTCCACGCGCGTCGCATTCGGCTGCTCCGGGCGGATCCGCGGGATCCGGATCAGGGCCGACCGGTTCGTGCGCGCCCACGCCACGTACACCGGCGCCTCATACCCCGGCACCAAGCGGCGGTAGCTGTTCACCAGCGGCGCGATCACGCCACACAGCCCACGCGAGTGCTTCAGCTGACCGGCGATGAAGTGCTTCGCCACCTTCGACAACCCGTACGGGTCCTTCGGGTCAACGAACGCGTTGCCCTTCTTGCCGACGAATCCGAAGCTCTGGTGCACATGCATGCCCGAGCCGTTGATCCCCTCGACCGGCTTCGGCATGAACGTCGCGTGCAGGCCGTAGTCCTGCGCGACCGCCTTCAGCACGTACTTGAACGTCGTCGCCCGGTCGGCCGTCGCCAGCGCCGGACCGTACTCGAAGTCGATCTCGTGCTGCCCGATCGCGACCTCGTGGTGGCTCGCCTCGACGTCGATCCCCATCGCCTTCAGCGCGTGGACCATGTCCTTCCGCACCTCGTACCCGAGGTCGGTCGAGAAGTCGAAGTACCCCGCCGCGTCGTGTGGCATCGAGCTCACGCCGCGCTCGCCCTGCTCGAACAGGAAGAACTCCAGCTCCGGCCCCGTGTTGTAGGTGTAGCCCATCTTCTCGAGGCGATCGAGCTGGCGCTTCAGCACGTGCCGCGGGTCGCCCGCGAACGGATCGCCGTTCGGGCTGTAGACCCAGCAGATCACGCGCGCCGTGGTGTGCTCACCCGCCGTCCACGGCAGCACCGCGAAGGTGGAGAGGTCCGGCTCGAGGTACATGTCCGATTCGGCGATCCGGGTGAAGCCCGCGATCGACGACCCGTCGATCCACTGCCCACCGTCGATCACGTGCCCGAACACGCTCACCGGGATGGTCACGCTCTTCACGATGCCCATCACGTCGGTGAACTGCAAGTCGATGAACTCGACCCCGAGATCGGCACACGCCTTCAGCACGCTGGCCTTCGTCGGTCCTGCTGCCGGCTTTGCCGCCACTTTCGCCGTGGCCTTCGCCGCGGGCTTCGCGGTGCGAGCGGTCGCCATCTTGCTCAACCCCTTCCCATGCAACGCGGCGCACCATCCCGGGCCGTCCCGGGGAGCTGCGCCGCTCCTTCGATCACGCTGCGCATCCTAGAACCGGCCGCTTCGCCCGTCATCGTGCGTCCTGCTGTGATCCTGACGCCATTCTTGTGCAACATGCACGAAATGTGCGGATGACCCCGTCACCCACGCCTGCCGAAACCACTCCGCCCCGAAATGCGTCTCCAAAAACGAAACCGGGACCTGCGGGGCACCGGTCGCTCCCGCCGTGAATCGACACGCCGCCCCCCGCTCCGTACCATTGCAGCAGTGACGAACGGGCATCGATCTGCCACTCCGTCATCGATCGTCGACCACCGGGAGGTTCACCATGCGTCCCATCGCCACCGTCGCCGCCGTGCTCGTCCTCCTCGGGTCATCCAGTCTGGCCGCGCTTGCCGCTGACGACGGCCGCGCCATCGAGACCGCGGTCGGCACCGATGGCGGCACCATCGTCTATGACGACACGATCCAAGAGCCCGACAACCCGACCACCATCTACGTTGGCGGCGACTCCAACATGATGGTCACCCAGCCGAACCTCTCCCTCGTTCCCTCGACCGGCGACGGCATCTTCACCGTCAGCGCCCCGAGCATCAGCGTTCCGGTCTCCGGCGACGG
This sequence comes from bacterium, assembly GCA_029977305.1. Lineage (GTDB taxonomy): Bacteria > Chloroflexota > Chloroflexia > Thermomicrobiales > UBA6265 > CADCWF01. The sequence continues at coordinate 2,420 of JAPOLF010000004.1, forward strand.
CGTCATCGGCCTCGTCGATCCCGCCACCGGTCCCTCCTGCGCCGCCTACCCCACCTGGTACGACGCCCAAATCGCCCTCGAATCCAGCGTCGATCCTCTCCTCATCGCCGCCCTCGATCCGGATGCGGACGGGATCGCCTGCGAAGACTCCATGCAATAATGCGCAACCCGGTCGCCCACCCACGGCGACTGTCGCGCACACGAGGAGTTCCCCGCATGCATCCCCGCACCGCACTCGCGCTCGTCGCCGCACTCATCACCGGTATAGCCTTCGCCGCGCCGGTTGCCGCCATCGACGGCAACCTCCTCGGCTCCGCCAACGCCGGCCTCGCCTCGGAATCCGCCAGCGGCACGGACAACAACGTCGCGTCCACCAGCGGCAATCTCCCGGCAAACCTCCCGTCCTACCCGAACTCTCCCTCGCCGGAGGAGGTCGCCCCCGGCCCGCCGCCGGTCGCCACTGACACTTCAACCCCGACCCCCATCCCCTCGGCCAGTGCCGTCGGCACCAATGCCGTTGCCACCGATGCCACTGGCACCGTCGACATCGGCGGCGATTCGGTCGTCGGGGTGGGCGGCGCATCCGCCTGCGGCTATGCCAACTGGTTCGAGGCGCAGCTCGCCCTCGAGAAAGACTCGAGCCTCGCAGTCACCCTCGATCCGGACGGAAATGGCATCGCCTGCGAATCGGCGATGAGCTAGTCCGCGCGATCAGGCCCGCCGATCCGCGCCCCGTTCGTCGGCAACCACAGCGTGAAGGTCGATCCGCGCCCAAGTGTGCTCTCGACCGTCACATCCCCGCCCATCATCCGCGCCAGTCGACGGCTGATCGCCAACCCAAGCCCCGTGCCGCCCCGCTGGCGCGTCAATGCGTCATCCACCTGTCGGAACGGCTCGAACACCAACTCCAGATGCTCCGGCGCGATCCCGATCCCGGTGTCCGCCACGCGGATGGCCACCCTCGTGCCATCCACCTGAGCATTGACGCCGACCGATCCCTCCTTGGTGAACTTGATGGCATTCCCGATCAGGTTCACCAACACCTGCTGCACCCGTCCCGGATCAGCCACCACAGGGGGCAAGCCCTCCGCCGCATCCCAACCCAGCGTCAATCCAGCGGACACCGCGAGTGGTTGCGTCACGGCGATCGCATGTGCCACCGCCTCCCGCACCGACACCACCTCGGGATGAAGGGTGATCGTCCCGGACTCCATCCGCGAGATGTCCAGGATCTCGGCGATCAACCCCAGCAGGTGCTCCCCCGAGGCGGAGATCTGCGACACATCTCGCTCCTGGTCTGCCGTCAACGGCCCGGAGTACCCATCGAGCAGGAGGTGCGCATAACCGATGATCCCCGTCAGCGGCGTACGAAGTTCGTGACTGATCGTGGAGAGGAAGACATCCTTCAATCTACCCGCCTCGCGCGCCTGATCGAGCGCGATCCGCAACGCTTCCTCCGACTCGACCTGCTGCGTCACATCGACCATGTACCCCTGCCACGAGACAGGCACGCCCGCCTCGTCGCGCAGCACCATCGCCTCATCCCGCACCCATATCTCTCGTCCATCCTTCCGGTTCAGGCGATAGACGGCGCGGAACGGCTGCAGCGTCTCCACGCAGCGCGCTGCCTCCGCCGCCAATCCCGCATTGTCCTCGGGGTGCGACACCAACGGGAAGAACGCCATCTCCCCCGTTGCCTCCGCCGCGGTGTACCCGGTGAGATCGACCACCTGCGGACTGAACCAGGTCGGATTCGCAAGGTCATCCGGCGGGGTGAGGTACGTCGTGATCGGGAGTCCGTCCACCAGATCGCGCAATCGCCCCTCGGCCGCCTCGAGCGACTGCAAGAGTTCCACCTGTTCCGTCACATCAAACTTGGTCGTGATCCAGAACGACGGCTTGCCTTCCGCATCTCGGACCAGCACCCCGGTGTCACTCACCCAGATGTAGTCACCACTGGCCGTGCGCTCGCGATACTGCTGCCGGAATGTCTCGCCCGTCTCCCACAGGCGGTCGGCGGCGGCATACACCTCGGCCTGATCGTCCGGATGGATGCGCGACTCCCAACTCGGTGCCCACTCCTCCCACGGCATGCCAAAGGTCCGCTCGATCGCCGCATTCCCGTATCGCGGCACCTTCGTCGCATCCACCGGACGAATGAACACCGACACCGGCAGGTTCTCAACCACGTCACGCAGCAATTGCTGCGCGTGCAGGATCGCCACCTCACGGTCTCGGTCCGCGGTGATGTCCTGCGAGATCCCGCGGACCAGCACGATCCTCCCCGAATCATTCGCAATCGACGTCGCTGTCTCCCGCAGCAACCTCCGCTCACCGGCAGGCGTGATGATCGCGTACTCGAGTTGGTGAGGACCGGCCTCTGCCATGATGCGCTCGTCCCATGCTATGAGCCGCTGGCGATCCTCCGGTGCCGCGGTGGAGAGGTACATCTCCGATGTCAGCTGTGAAGCCTCGGACTCGTCGAAGCCATGCAACGTGGCCATGCCAGGTGATCGGACGAAGTCGTTCGTCGCCGCCTGCCACTCCCAAGCAGCCATGGAGGCGGACCGAAGAGCGAGATCCCGAATCTGCTCCGCCCGCTGCGATTGTGCGAGCGCCGCATCCAGACGCATCGCGCCGCGGGCAAGCCGAACCAGGAGCAAGGTCGCCAACAGGATGCCGAGCGTCGCATCCAAGACGGCCGATCGGGAGGACACCAGGTTCGACAGCAGGGCCGCCGGTCCGATCAACAGGGCCACACCCAGCAGGGTCACCGTCATCCCGGAGCCGAGGCCCTGCGGCGGCTTCGGCGCGGGCCGCCTGATCCGCAACGCGGCAATCACCACGAGCAGCAGCCCCGCCGCCCAACATCCCGCCACCACGCGATCGACCGGCACCTCCAGTCCGATCCCCGCGGCCTCGGCCGCGTGAATGGCATTCCCGGTGGTCATCACCAGCAATCCGACACCGAGAATCCAGAAATCCTTGTTCTCGGCCAGTGCCACGTGAATGGCCAACCCACTGGCGATCAACCCGAGGATCGGCAGCGCGAGATGGACAGGATTCCATGACGAAATAGGCACCGGACTCGCGAACTCCGCGGCCGTCCAGAGCAGCAACCCCGCACCGATCGCGATGATCACCGAATCCAGCAACGTGTCCGCGACGCGCGCTTCCGGTCGCCGCCACGCCTCTGTCGCCAACCCGGCGATGATGCACCCGTAACCGATAGCGCACAGCACGGTAGAGGGGGTGTCTAATCCGACGGCGATGATATGCAGTACTTCGCATATCGTCGACAGCACCACGCCGAGCCCGACCAGGCACCACGACCCCTCGCAGGTGATGCCCGAGGCCCCCGCTCGCTGCAGGATCACCACCGTCGCGGCTGCACCAAGCGCGATCACCCCAACGGCCTGGGGCCATCCCTCAGGACCGAGCGCGATCAGCGTCGCAGCCGCAAGCGCCACGACCACCAGGCCGAGGTGCCAGCGTTGCTCATCGGGCGTGGCGGTGTGGTCCCCCGTGGTCATCCCCATCGATCAGCCATCCCCTGCGGCGTTGATCACCACGGCATCCGTGGCTTGGCGGCCTCTCGTTGACCTCCTCAGGCGCGTTCGCTGCCCACCCAACCGTCGTACTCCATGTCACGCGCCGTTCGCATTGCAATGTCCGTGCCATGCAGCCGACCGACCACATGCAATGCCATGTCGATGCCCGCTGACACTCCGGCCGAAGTCACGATCGGCCCGAGATCGACGATCCGCTCGTCGTCCCGCACCTCGATCTCCGGGTGCTCATGCCGCAACCAGTCGATCGTCGACCAGTGCGTCGTCGCCGGTTTGCCATCCAGCAATCCGGCCCCGGCCAGCACGAACGCCCCGGTGCAGACGCTCGTCACAAGCACCCCGCCCGTATGCTGCGCCCGAACCCAGTCCAGCAGGGCCGGATTCGTCCGTTGCGCCCGGGTCCCATACCCGCCCGGCACCACGATGATCGCCAGCGGCGGATGATCCCGATACGTGTGATCCGGCACCACCCGCAGCCCACCGCGACAGCGCACCACCTCCGGCCGCTCCGCGATCGTCACCACCGAGTACAGGTGCGTCTCAGCCCCGCCGGGTTCCGCTGGCGGCAAGGCAGCGGAGGCGAACACCTCGAACGGCCCGCAGAAGTCGAGCACCTCGACCTCGTCGAAGACCACGATCCCCACATGTGCGGTCGCCAAGATGTCCTCCTGCTCGCCTCGAGGCTATCCCCGGATCGCCTGATCCAGATCCTCCCAGAGGTCTTCCACGTTCTCCAGACCGACCGACAGCCGCAGCAGCCGGGGATCGACCTCTTCACCGGCCCAACGTGCCCGCCGCTCGATCAGCGACTCCACGCTCCCCAATGAGGTCCCCGGCACCCACACCTTGCACCGGAAGGGGATCTCCACCGCGGCCTCCGGCTCCACCGTGAGGAACGAGAGCATCCCCCCGAACCCACCCTTCATCTGGCTCGCGGCGATCTCATGCCCCGGATGCGTCGGCAGCCCCGGGTAATACACCTGCGACACCCCCGGATGCCGGCTCAGTCGCGTCGCGATCTCCATCGCCGCCGCGCTCTGATGCCGCACTCGCAGCGGCAGCGTCTGCGCCCCGCGCCGCGCCAGCCAGCACGAGAACCCGTCCGGCTGGATCGCGAACGACGACCGCCGCTTCCGCAGCCGCGCCGAGAGCTCGAGGTCCTTCACGATCGCCACCCCGAGGATGAGGTCGCTGTGCCCGGCGATGTACTTCGTCACCGAGTGCAGCGAGACCGCCGCCCCGTAGTCCAGCGGCCGCTGCAACACCGGTGATGCAAACGTGTTGTCACACACCCACGGCACGCCCTTCGCCGCTGCCAGCGCCCCGATCGCCGCCAGATCCGCGATCTCCATCGTCGGATTCGTCGGCGTCTCCACCCAGAGCAGCGAGGCCCCGGTCAGCGCCGCACCGACAGCCTGCAAATCCGACTGGTCCACCGTCTTGATCGTCAGCCCGAACCGCGGCGCGAATTCCTCCACGAAGAGTTTGAAGCCGAAGTACGTGCTCGTCGGCATCACCACCGTCGAGCCCGCCGGCAGGTCCGCGAACAGCGCGACCAACACCGCCTGTCCGGCGTTGAAGACCACCGCGTCGTTTCCGCCCTCGATCTGCGCCAACGCCCGCTCGAGCACGTCGTACCCCGGACCGCCACTGCGCCCGTAGTTCAGGCGCAACTCCGTCGGCCCCGGATTGACGAACGTTGCCGAGACATGAATCGGCGGTGCCACCTCGTCGCCCGGCTGCAGATCCACCCCGCCCTTGACCGCGTGCGTTTCCAGTCGGTAATGGTCGTTGCTCATGAGTCTTTGGTGCTCCCATCGCGGCAGACCCGCGGCGTGCGTCAGTGATCGATGCCACCACCTGCGGCAGCGCGAAACCCATCGGATGGTACGGGCATTCGCGCGTCCCCGCGAGTGCCACGCGTTCGACCTATCCCGGCCAAACCCGTCGCGGCAGCCGACAGATCACCGTGTACGCCGGGTCGAACACATTCGCGATCTCGTATTCCACCCCTTGCCCAAGCAGGTGCGACACCGCCACCCCGTCGTGCCCCTCCTCGATCAACCACCGACTCATCTCGGTGGTCGCATGCTGCAACGCCTGATCGAGCGGCCGCGCATTGCCCACGGTGAACCGCCCGCGCGCGTCCTCCCCCCGCGGCCACGTGATCCCCCACCCCTTGCGCACCGAGAGCGTCACCGTCATCTCGCAAGAAGTTTCCACGCCCGTGCCGGCAATCTCCCCGTCGCCTTGCACTGCATGCCCGTCGCCGAGGTGGAACAGCGCGCCGGGCACCGCCACCGGGAACCACACCGTCGTCCCCGCCCGGAATCCGCGCCAGTCCATGTTCCCGCCGTGCTGCGCCGAGGTCGCCGTGGAGATCGCCTCTCCGCCTGCCGGACACACCCCGAAGCACCCGATCATCGGATCCATCGCAATCGACCACCCTGCCAGACTTGCCGGGGCCTCCAGCGGCGTCACCCGTCCCGCCGCCAGATCGATCGCCCACGTCGGCCGCTCCCGCGGCGGCAACTGCGGCACATACTCCGGATCCACCACGTTGTGGGCAAGGCTCGCCCGCGTCCACCCCGTGTCCCGCGTCGGCATGATCCGGTCGATCCGGACCCCCAATGCATCCCCCGGCTCTGCCCCCCGCACGAAGATCGGCCCGGTCATCGGATTCGGTCCGGTGTGCACCTTCGTGCCGTGCCGATCCGCCCCGTTCGCATCGATCGCCTGCGCCACCACCGTGTCGCCGTCATCCACCGTCAGCGCCGGCGGATGGTTCCCGATCGTGCTGAACCAGCGAGTGGGGGAAAGCTGATGAACGGCCATGCCGGGGCTCCTTTCAATGAAAAACGGCCAGTGAACCGACCGCGGCAGGATACGGGAACCTCGCCTTGACACGGGCCCAGTGACAAGTTACTATGATGCACATATCGCGATATCGCGATATACCGAATTCGCAGAGTTGCGACGCGCCCCGTTCGGTACTTGCTTGCTCGCGCCAACTGGCGCACAGATTCGTAAGGAGTTCACCATGAAGTCGATCCGAGAGTTCCTGATGTCGGTCATGCACGGCACCCGTGGCGGGTTCAACACCTACTACGGCGATGTCGCCCGCAGCGGCGTCGGCTACCCCACCGCCGATGAAGCCCGCCGCGATCGCGCCAACCGCGAATCCATGACCAACCCCTACACCTTCACCCGCTAACCGATGGGTGACAACCCGGGAATCCCGCCCGCAGCGGTATCCCTCCATTCCCCCCACGCCTAACGACGGCAGCCGGCTCATCCCGCCTGCCGTCGTCGCGTTTCTCCCCTCCCACCATGCTGAATCGTCGCTGAACGCCGAAATCCGCGTCCGGACGCCATTTTCCCCGATTTTGCGCCGATTTCCGCGTTGACGGCCAGCCAGTCTCACGCGTATCATCCCCCCACGGTCGCCGGAGTTTCACCGCACCCCTCGTCTCGGTGCAGCGGAAATCCTCTGGAAACCTGAAACGAACCCCATTCATGGTGCCGTGCCCCTTCCCGGGTGCGCGGCAAGGCACCACCTTGGTGCCAACCACAACCGAACAGGAAGGGATGCCGATGGACCCCTTGACACTCGTTTTCGGCGCCCTTGAGTTCGTGCTCGTTGCTGCCGCCACGTTCTTCGGAACGCGGTGGTTCTTGGAGGGACGTGCCGAGTCCAGCGTCAAAAAGGCGCAGGGCGAGGCCAACGCGATTCTCGAAGAGGCTGAAACCAAGCGACGGGACACCGTACTCGAGGCGAAAGACGAGATCATCCGCATGCGGGCTGATCTCGACCGTGAACTGACGCAACGGCGCAAGGAAATCGAGCGCATCGAGCGCCGGATCGAACAAAAAGAAGAGCAAATCGACCAGAAATCCACCGCCGTCGACCAGCGTGATGCTGGTGTCCGTCGGCGTGAGCAGGAAATCACCCGCGCCAAGGAGCAATGGGATACCGATCTCATCAAGCTCAAGGAGCAATGGGAGGTTGACCGTGCTCGCCAGCAGGCGGTGCTCGACGAGGCCCGCAATCGCCACCTCGTCGAACTTGAGCGCGTCGCTGGCCTGACCGCCGACCAAGCCCGTGACGAGCTGGTCCGCGAAGTCGAGACCGAGGCCCGAGCCCTCGCGGCCCGCCGCCTCCACGAACTTGACCTCGAACTCCAAGAAGAGGCCGATCGCCGCTCGCGCAAGGTTCTCGCGACCACGATTCAGCGCATCGCCTCCGATTACGTCGCGGAGACCACCGTCTCCGTGATCCCGCTCCCCTCCGATGACATGAAGGGCCGCATCATCGGCCGCGAAGGCCGCAACATCCGCGCCCTCGAGCAGGCAACCGGCGTCGACCTGATCGTCGACGACACCCCGGAAGCGGTCACCATCTCCGGCTTCGACCCCGTTCGCCGCGAGGTTGCCCGCCGCTCGCTCCAGAAACTCCTCCAAGACGGCCGTATCCATCCCACCCGCATCGAGGAAATCGTCAACAAGACGCGCCTCGAGCTGGATCAGGTGATGCGCGAAGAGGGCGAAAAGGTCGCCTACGAGGCCAATGTTCCCGGCCTCCACCCCGACCTCATCAAACTCCTCGGTCGCCTCAAGTTCCGCACGTCCTACGGCCAGAACGTGCTCCACCACTCCTTGGAGACCTCGCTCATCGCCGCCGCCCTCGCCAGCGAGCTCGGTGCCGATGTCAACGTCGCCAAGACCGCCGGCCTCCTCCACGACATCGGCAAGGCCGTCGACCACGAAGTCGAAGGCCCGCACGCCCTCATCGGCGCCGATATCGCCAAGCGCCTCGGCCGCTCAAGCAAGATCGTCCACGCCATCGCCGCTCACCACGGCGAGGAAGAGCCCCTCACCGTCGAGGCCTTCATCGTCGCCACCGCTGACGCCATCTCCGGCGCCCGCCCCGGAGCCCGCCGCGAGATGGTCGAGACCTACATCAAGCGACTCGAGGCCCTCGAAGGCGTCGCCAACTCCTTCGACGGCGTGGAGAAGTCCTTCGCCATCCAGGCCGGCCGCGAGGTGCGCATCCTCGTCCAGCCTGACAGCGTCGACGATCTCGCCGCCGCCCGCCTCGCCCGCAGCGTCTCCCGCAAGATCGAGGAGTCGCTCGAGTACCCGGGCCAGATCAAGGTGACGGTCATCCGCGAGACCCGCTCCACCGATTACGCCCGCTAGCGTGCCCGAATCCATCGCATCACCAGAGCCGATCCGCGTCCTCCTCGTGGGGGACGTGGTCGGCTCTCCCGGTCGCCGCACCTTCGGCCGCGTCCTCGCCGGGATCCGCCGCGAATTCGCCGTCGATCTCGTTGTCGTCAACGCCGAGAACAGCGCCGATGGCCGCGGTGTCACCCTCCGCACCGCCCGCGAACTCCGTGACGCCGGGGCCGACATCCTCACTTCCGGCAACCACGTCTGGGACCAAGCCGATGTCGAGCAGGTCCTCTATGACGACGACCTCCGCCTCATCCGCCCACTCAACATGGCCCCCGATGCCCCCGGAGAGGGCGCACTCACCCTCCGTGTCAAAGGGCGCGACATCACCGTCCTCAATCTCATCGGCCGCGTCTTCCTCCCCCCGATGGACGACCCCTTCCGCGCCGCCGACACCTTCCTCGCCAACCTCATGCCCCCGCCACCGGGCGAGGGCGATCGCCGCATCGTTGTCGTAGACTTCCACGCGGAGGCGACCTCCGAGAAGCAAGCCATGGGGTGGCATCTCTCCGGTCGGTCGTCCGTCGTCGCAGGCACGCACACACATGTGCCCAGCGCCGACGTCCGCATCCTCCCGGGAGGCACCGGGTACGTGACCGACCTCGGCATGGTCGGCCCGCGTGACTCGATCATCGGCATGGAGGTTGACGCCTCCCTCCGCCGATTCCTCTCGTACCGCGGTTCTCGCCTTGGGGTGGCGAGCGGCCCGGTCGTCTTCAACGCGGTGCTGGCCGAGATCGACCCGGTCACCGCCCAATGCCGAACCATCACTCGGGTCGATCGGATCGACGAATCTCGTTCATAGGAACGTCACGGATCGCATCGGGGAAGGGGCAACGCATCGTGGATCGGTTCTTCAGCAAACTCGACCTGCGCGATATCAAGATCGACCCATTCAAGACGAGCTTCCCGCCTGACACCGATGACGACGACGCTCCCGCCGAGGCCGTTGCCGAGGTCGTGATCGAGGAGTCCTCCGCATCCGACGCGTGGGCCGCCCGCCCCGCCGGCGCCGCCTGGGCCATCCAGGATGAGGTCGTCACCGAAGACGCCGACGTCGTGGTCGAGGAAGCCGTCGTCTTCGTCGCCAGTGACGATCTCGGCGACAACGGCTACGTGGAACAGGTGGTGATCGCCTCCGTTGTCCCTTCATCCGATGCCGCCGAGTCCTACGACGCCGGCGACGTCCTCAAGGTCTCTGCTCGCTCCCGCCCGAGCGCCGTCGCCGGTGCCATCGCCGGAGTCGTCCGCGAACTCGGCCGCGCCGAGGTGCAGGCCATCGGTGCCGGTGCCACCAACCAAGCGATCAAAGCTGTCGCCATCGCGCGCGACTACCTTCGTGAGACCGGCATCGACGCCGTCTGTCTTCCGGCCTTCATCGATGTCACCATCGACAACGAAGACCGCACCGCCATCCGCCTGGTCGTCGAGCCGCGCTGAGCCCGGCACCCATCCACGCCGGGACAGGAGTGCCCATGCCGTTCCCGGTCGATCTCCACACCCACACCAACGCCTCCGACGGCTCGGACTCGCCCGCCGAACTCGCTGCTGCCGCGCGTGATGCCGGCCTCAGCGTCCTCGGCCTCACCGACCACGACACCGTCGACGCCATCGCCGAGACTGCGGAGGAATGCCGCCGCCTCGGCATCGCCTTCATCCCCGGGGTGGAGATCAGCACCAGCATCCGCGTCGGCGAATCGGAGAACACCCCCAGTCGCCTGCCGATCCACCTCCTCGGCTACGGCATCGACACCTCCAATGGCCCTCTCGTCGACACCCTCGCCAGTCACGCCCGCGCCCGCAGCGTCCGCATGGGCCAAATGATCGAGCGCTGCAATCAGGTCATCGAACGCGACACCGGCCGTCGCGAGGCCATCTCCGCCTCGCGCGTCCTCGACATCGCCGGCAAAGGCAGCATCGGCCGTCCCCATCTCGCCAAGGCCCTGATCGAATCCGGCTACGCCACCAGCATCGACGACGTCTTCGAGCGGTACATCGGCCGCGGCAAACCCGCCTACGTCAAACGTGCCCCGGTCGACACCGTCGAGATGATCACCCTCGTCCGCGAGGCTGGCGGCGCCCCCGTTCTCGCTCATCCGGATGAGTACGGCACCCTCGATCACCTCCTGCCTGTTCTCCGCCGCGCTGGCCTCGTCGGCATGGAGGTCTGGTACGGCGAGTACGACGACGCCACCGTCAACCGCCTCCTCCGCCTTGCCGAACAGCACGACCTCGTCCCCACGGGCGGCAGCGACTATCACGGTCGCAGCGTCAAACCCTCGCGCACCCTCGGCATGACCCCGGTGCCGCTCACCTCGGTGGTCGCCCTCGAGGCCGCCATCGAGGCCATCCGCGCCGAAGCCCGATGAGCGCCTCGATGCCGACCGCATCCGCCGTCGTCGTCGCTGCCGGCAGAGGCACCCGCCTCGGCGTCCCCGCCAAGGCGTTTCTCCCGCTCGCCGGGCAACCCATGCTCGCGTGGTCCCTCGATCACCTCGAGGCCGCCGACGAGATCGCCGATGTCGTCATCGTCGTCGGTGAGCACACCCGCGCCGATGCCGAGGCACTCATCGCCGATCACCGCTGGTCGAAAATCCATTCCATCGTCCTCGGGGGCGAGCGCCGCCAAGACTCTGTGCTCGCCGGCCTCCGTGCCACCAATCCTGCGCACGACGTCGTCGCCGTCCACGATGGCGCCCGCCCCGTCGCCCCCGCCTCCCTCTTCGACGCCTCCGTCCGCGCCGCCCGCACCCACGGCGCCGCCATCGCCGCCGCTCCCGTCGCCGACACCCTCAAACGCGTCGACGACGGCACCGTCACCGCCACCATCGATCGCACCGGGCTCTGGGGCGCGCAAACACCCCAGACCATCCGCCGCGAGCTCCTCCTCGACCTCTTCGCCAAGGCGGGTGATCGCGACGTCACTGACGAGGCCTCGCTCTGCGAAGCGATGGGCGTCCCCGTCGCCATCGTCCCCTCCGATGCCTCCAACCTGAAAGTCACCCACCCCGGCGATGTGGCCCTCGCCGAGGCCGTTCTCCGCGCCGCCTCCGGCGCACCCCGCTATCCGCGCACCGGCATCGGCTACGACGTCCACCGCTTCGCCGAGGGTCGTCGCCTCGTCCTCGGCGGCGTCGAGATCCCGCACACCCTCGGCCTCGAGGGGCACTCCGATGCCGACGTCGTCCTCCACGCGGTGAGCGACGCTCTGCTTGGTGCCGCCGCCCTCGGCGACATCGGCCAGCACTTCCCGCCCGGCGATCCGCGCTTCAAAGACGCCGACAGCCGCGACCTCCTCCGTGAATGCGTCCGCCTGCTCCGGCTCGGCGGGTGGATCCCGGTCAACGTCGACGTCACCATCCTCGCCGAAGCCCCGAAGGTCGGCCCCCACAGCCTCGCGATGCGCAACGCCATCGGCGCCTGCATTGGCCTTGATGCATCTGCCGTCGGCGTCAAGGCCACGACCAACGAGCAGATGGGATTCGTCGGCCGCCGCGAGGGAATTGCCGCGATCGCCGTCGCCACCATCGCCCCGGCGAACGGGTAGGGGAGCGATGCGCCTCCTCGTCCAACGCGTGCTGTCCGCCGCGGTCCATGTTGGCGATGAAGAAGTCGGCGCCATTGCGCGCGGCCTCCTCCTCTTCGTCGGCGCCACCCACGACGACTCGCTCGCCGAGGCGCAGGCCATGGCCGCGAAAGCCGCCAACCTGCGCCTCTTCGATGACACATCCGGCGTCATGAATCGCAGCGCACTCGATCTCCTCGCCGCCGGCGAGGATGTCGGCCTGCTCGTCGTCTCCCAGTTCACCCTCTACGCCGATGCCCGCAAGGGCCGCCGCCCGAGCTACGTTGCCGCCGCCCGTCCCGAGCAGGCTGCGCCCCTCGTCGAGGCCGTCATCTCCCACCTGCGCGGTCTCGGGCTCACTGTCGCCACCGGCCGCTTTGGCGCTGAGATGCAGGTCTCCCTCGTCAACGACGGCCCCGTTACCATCTGGCTCGACACTGCCGATCGCTGATTCCTCCCCGCAGCAACGAAAGAGGGCCGAGCATCATGCCCGGCCCTCGTCTTCGCGTGTGTTCGGATCGGCGATTAGTCGACCGCCGGGACACCGTCGTTCGCATCGTTCCAGAGGTCCGCGACCTTCGGGCCGAGCGCGATCAGGGCGGTCAGGCCGGCGACGGCGATCACGCCGAGGACCAGCGCGTACTCAACCATGTCCTGACCCGACTCTTCGCGAACGATCCGGTCGAACAGTTGCTTCATGGAGGTCATCGTCATTCCCTTTCGTGGTGGTTCCGCTGGCCGCCCCACCAACTGGGGCGGCCCTGGTGATCAATCCGTGGGTGGCGACTAGTCGGCCGCCGGGACGCCGCTGTTGGCGTCGTTCCAGAGGTCCGCGACCTTCGGGCCGAGGGCGATCAGGGCGGTCAAGCCGGCCACCGCGATCACACCCAACACCAGTGCGTACTCCACCATGTCCTGACCGGACTCTTCGCGAACGATCCGCTCAACCAACTGCTTCATCGTGCTCATCGTGGTGTCCTTTCTTCCCGTTTCCCTGGGTGCCCCACCAGCTGGAGCACCCGATGCATGCGGAGTGGTGATTAGTCGACCGCCGGGACGCCGTCGTTCGCGTCGTTCCAGAGATCCGCGACCTTCGGGCCGAGGGCGATCAGGGCGGTCAGGCCGGCCACCGCGATCACACCCAACACCAGCGCGTACTCGACCATGTCCTGACCCGACTCTTCGCGAACGATCCGCTCGACCAGCTGCTTCACGGTGCTCATCTCGGTACTCCTTCGTTCCGTTGCTGCCGGCGCCGCCCCCAGTGACCGCGCCGTTTCGTGACACTCGTAATGTAGGAGGTTCGCCACTGGGGGTAATCGCAGAAAAGGCGGAATTCCTGGTACCGCAAATGGAGGATGTTTGAATCCCCAAAACCCCGGTTTCCGCGTCAAATCGTGCAAATCGACCCGCCAATCGAGGGGTTTGGGACCTCCGGCGACCCTGTTCAAAACCACGTTTCCCCCCCCGACACCTACCATGGAGCCAGGAAATGGCTGCCGAAACCCGCACATCGACCCAAAGAGTCAGAGGACATCCTGCAATATGAGCAAAGACGCATCAGCAAAGCGCCCCTACCAGCACATCGCGAGCCGTGCCGTGCATGCCGGTGAACACCAACCCCAGACCGGATTCCGCCCTACAACAACTCCCATTTATGCAACAAGTTCCTTCGGCTATGCCGCGATGGACGAGGCTGATGCGGTCTTCGCCGGAGCCGTCGATGGCTATGTCTACTCCCGCCACGGCAACCCCACCGTCCGCGCCCTCGAACTCGCCGTCGCCGACCTCGAGGGCGCTGGTGACGCGCTCGCCGTCGGCTCCGGCATGGCTGCCATCACCTTGGCATTGCTCAATGACGTGCAGGCGGGCGACCATGTCCTCGCCGCCACCGATCTTTACGGTGCCACCACCAACCTCATCGAACAGGTCTTCGGATCCCTCGGCGTCACCGCCACCCGTGTCGACGCCCGCAACCGCGCCGCCATGGCCGAGCACCGGCCGCGCGCGTTCGTCGTCGAGACCATCTCCAACCCCCTCCTGCGTGTGGCCGACCTCCCCGCCCTCGTCGAGATCGCCAAGGCTCATCGCTGCCGGGTCATCGTCGACAACACCTTTGCATCACCGCTCTTGGTGAATCCGCTCCGCCTCGGCGTCGACACCGTCATCCACTCGACCACCAAATATCTCGCAGGCCACGGTGACGTCACCGGTGGCGTGGTGGCCGCCAGCGCATCCCGCATCGCCGACATGCGCGAGCTCCTCAAACTCGTCGGTCCGATCACCGGCCCCTTCGATGCGTGGCTCACCCTCCGCGGCATCAAGACCCTTCCGCTCCGCATGGAGCGTCAATGCGACAACGCCGCCGCGCTCGCCGACTTCCTCGCGCAGCATCCGCGCGTCGCCCGCGTCCACTACCCCGGCCGCACCGACATCGGCTCAGCCGCCGCGATGTTCAACGATCATCGGCGCGGTGGCCTCGTCGCCTTCGAGATCAAGGACGCCGGTCAAGAGGATGTCTTCCGCGTATTCGAAGCCATGCGCCTCTGCACCCCCGCCACCTCCCTCGGCGACGTCTACACCCTCGTGCTCTACCCCCCGATGTCCACCCATCGCGGCATGGCAGACGACGATCGCCACGCCATGGGCATCGCCGACGGCCTCGTCCGCGTCTCGGTAGGCATCGAGGACATCCGCGACATCACCGCTGATTTCGACCAAGCCCTCGCCGCCCGCTGACCTTCTATACTCGCCAGACGTGCGAGCGCGTCAGTGGGAGCGGTGATGAGGCAGCGGATGTGCGGCGTCTGCGGCGAAGTGGTCGGCGAAGCCGTCCTCTTCTGCCCGACGTGCGGCGAGCCCATTCCCACCGAGGCCGCCGACGCTCCACCCCTCCAACCCATCCCCGACGGTGGCCTCGCCGCGACCATGCCCGATTGGTTGCGCGAGACCCCTACAGCCCCAGCCCCGCCCCCCGTCGAGCCGATCCCTTCGCCGCCAGTCGCCGCAGCCCCGCGCCCTGCCACCTTGATCGCGGAATCCGATCTCCCGCAGTGGATGCGCACCCTTGCCGCCCACCGCGCCACCGAGAGCGCCTCCGCCCCCGCCGCCCCCATCGTCGCAACCAAGCGCGCGATCACCCTGCCTCCGGCACCGGAGGCCGTCCCAACACCATCTCACGAAGAGCGGACGATGCATCAACCAGGCGAACCGCACCCTACCGAGTCCGACGAGACGGCGACCGCCAACTCGGGAGATTCAGGCGCAGCCGATTGGTGGGTGCTCGTCGCCGTCGCGATCATCGTGGTCGCCGTGACCATCGGCGTCTTCGCCATCTCCTGATCGTCGACCCACAAACGGAGACGGGGCGCCCTGCGGCACCCCGTCGGTCCGTGCGTTGTCCGGTGATGTCAGCGCGGCGCCGGAGTGAACCCTGCGTCCTGCGCCTCTTCCTCGCTGCGGAAGCAGAACTCCGCCACCGTCAGGTTGTACGACGGTGAACTCGGCAGGTGGTACAGCCGCGACGACTCATTGCCCTTGATCGGGTGCGTCCCGGGACACGTGAACTCCCCGGCCGCCCCCTGCCGCGGCGCCACCGAGTGCTTCGGCAACGGTTTCCCGGATCGGGTCGTCATCGGCACCGGCGATTGCTCTTGCGGCGTCCGCGGGGGCGTCGCCACGAGGATCTTCGGGAGCACGATTTCGGCGATCGGCTTCGGTGCCGGGTTCTTCACCCTCCGCTTCTTCGGCGGCACGACCTCCGCCGGAGCGGCAGGGGTGATCACCGCCGCCGGAGTGGTCACCGCTGCCGCCTTCTCAGCCGGTTTGGCAGCGGGCTTGGCGGGAGCCTTCTCGGCCGGCTTGGCGGCGGTCTTTGCCGGAGCCTTCTCAGCCGGTTTGGCAGCGGACTTGGCTGGAGCCTTCTCGGCCGGCTTGGCAGCGGACTTGGCTGGAGCCTTCTCGGCCGGTTTGGCAGCGGACTTGGCGGGAGCCTTCTCGGCCGCCTTGGCCGCGGACTTCGCCGGAGCCTTCTCGGCGCCTTTGGCCGGAGCCTTTGCAGCAGGCTTGGCGGTCGCCTTCTCAGCAATCTTGGCTGCTGGCTTCACCGCACTCTTGGCAGGTGCCTTCTCCGTGGCTTTTGCCGTGGGCTTCGAGGCCGCCTTGGCCGCAGGTTTCTCCACGGCCTTCGCCACCGCCTTCGCGGCACCCTTGACCACCGCTCCCGCCTTCCCGGCCACGTTCTTCACGGCGCTGCCCGCGACAGCCTTCGGTTTCTTGAACCCGGCAGCCTTCGCATCAGCTTCCGTCTCGAAGCAGACCTCAGCCACTGTGGCGTCAAAGTTGGGCGACTCGGGGCTGTGGAACAGCATCGAGTCCATGTTGCCTTTCACGGGGTGAGATGCGGGACATTTCCCGCGCGACGGAGCTTTGGCACCCTTCGGGAGCGCGACCTTCGCCATCTTCCGACTGCCTCCTGATACGAGCGGACACCCTGATTGCTCTGCTAGCCCGATCTGCCTCCCGGCATCGGGCCACGCACATGCTCCCCCGGTGAAATTGCTGCGAATACTCGCACAACTTCACGGATCTTGCACCATTTTCCGCAGAACGGCGTGATGCCCCCACACCGAGGCCACAATGGCTACCGGTGAACCGGGAGAAATCCGCTCAGTCCACCTTCACTGACGCCAACCGCTGGGTGATCTCCGCCTGCTGCTCCGGGGTGGCCCGCTGAATCATCGGCGGCAACCGGTACCCGGCCGCCTCTGCCGACGCCCCATCCGCGAAACACTCCTCCGGTGAGGTGTGCAGCCATGTCGCCATCGTCGTGTCGTGGTAAAGCCCCGAATTCACATTCCCCTTCACCGGGTGCGATGGCGGGCATTCCTTCCCGATCGGCAACACCGCTCCACCCTTTGCCGGCGCAGCCCCACCGACATAGATTCGGGCGTCCTCCGGCCGCGGCGACGTGTCACCCGGCTCCCGTGGCGGCATCGATTGCGCGATCGCCTCCTGCTGCGTCACCGCTCCCCCGATCGGGCCCAGCGACCCCGGATCCACCGGCACGATCTCGAAATCAGCCTCCGCCGCCGGTTTCGCTGGCTTCGTCGATGGCGCCCTCAGGCCCAACTGCTCGGTCTTCTGCCGGGAGCTCCACCAGCGGTACACGAGGTAGGCCACCACGATCACCACGACCAGCAACAGCACCTTGCTCGGCATAGCCACTCCCTCGACCTTCGAAGCCATCGATCACGCCGCTAGGCGCGATGTTGCCGTCATCCTACCAGTCCGACACCGCGCCCCGGCCCGGCCTCGCAGCCCATGCCGATCCGCGTGGTACCCTCGCCGCCATGGACACCACTTCTGCGCCAAGCAGCGCCCCGATCCACCGCCCGAAGCGCCTGCCGATGGCAGCCCGCCCCCGGGGCTTCTACGACCTCCCCCTGCAAGACCTCGAGGCCCGCTTCGCCGATCTCGGCGCTCCCGCCTATCGCGCCCGCCAGGCGTGGAATTGGGCCTATCGCTCCCTCGTCCCCTCCTACGATGCGATGACCAACCTCCCCGCCGCCCTCCGCCGCGACCTCGCCGAGCGCCTGCCGCTCACCACCCTCGAAACCGTCCGCGATCTCAGCGCCGACAACGGCGAAACCATCAAGACCCTCTACCGCACCGTCGATGGCGAACTCGTCGAAACCGTGCTCATGCTCTACCCCGATCGCGCCACCGTCTGCGTCTCCTGCCAAGTCGGTTGCGCCGTCGGCTGTGCCTTCTGCGCCACCGGTCTCGGCGGCCTCGCCCGCAATCTCACCGCCGGCGAGATCGTTGCCCAAGTCGTCGGCGCCGCCCGCCAAGCCAAAGAGCGCGGCCGCACCCTCACCAACATCGTCATGATGGGCATGGGCGAGCCCTTCCATAACTACGACGAGACGATGAAGTTCATCGGGATCGTCCACGACCCCGATGGCCTCAATCTCGGCGCCCGCCGCATCACGATCTCCACCTCGGGCGTCGTCCCCAAGATCCTTCAACTCGCCACTGAGCCGCTGCAGGTCAATCTCGCCGTCTCGCTCCACTCCCCCAACGACGAACTCCGCAGCCGCCTCATGCCGATCAATGACCGCTATCCCATCGCCGATCTCATGGCCGCCATCCGCGCCTACATCGAGCAGACCGGCCGCCGCGTTTCATTCGAGTACGCCCTGATGCGCGGCATCAACGACTCTGACGAGATCGCCCTTCAACTCGCCGATCTCCTCCGCGGCATCCTCTGCCACGTCAACATCATCCCCCTCAACCCTGTTGACGTCCTCCCCTATGAGCGCCCCGATCCCGCTGGCATCGAGCGCTTCGCCGCCACCCTGGAGCGCGCCGGCATTCCCACCACTGTCCGCTACTCCCGCGGCCTCGAGATCGACGCCGCCTGCGGCCAACTCCGCGCCAAGGCGGAGCGTCTCCGCGAAGACCAACAAGCTCCGCGCTAGGCAAGAGAAAACGCCCCCGGGTCGCGCGACCCGGGGGCGTCTCTGCGGTTGGAAGCAGCGTTACTTCGCTGCCGCCTCCACGTTGTCCTTGTTGTAGACCGTGAACGGACCCATGAGGACGCGCAGCGCCTCAACGTCCGGTCGGGTCGGGTCCTGGGTGATCTCGTACTCACCCATGCGGCCCGCCACGAACTTCTCACCCGCCTCGCCCTTGATCGCGCCAGTGGCAAGCATGTAAGAGACGTAGTAGGTCAGGTAGCCGAGGTCGACGAAGCTCCAGAGCGCGAATTCCGGCGCACAGCCGTTCATCGTGTACTCGAGCATCTCCGCCGGAACGCCGAGGCCGGAGACCTTGACGTCCTCGCAGAGGCCCTCGTCCTGAAGCGCCTTCGCCGCCGCCACGATGCCAACCGAGGTCGGCGCCATGATCAGCTTCATGTCCGGGTACTTCGCGATGAGCGCCTGGGCCTGCTCGTAGCTCTTCTCCGACTGGTCGTCGCCGTAGACGATCTCCAGCATCTTGAGATTCGCGTACTTCGGATCCTTCAGCGCCTCTTCCATCGCCGCGATCCAGGCATTCTGGTTCGCCGCATCCGGGGACGCCGAGAGAATCGCGAACTCGCCGCCCTCTTCACCGAGGATCGAGAGCGCCATGTCCGCCATCACCTGGCCGGTCTCGGTGAAGTCCACCTGAGCCACGAACAGGCTCTCGCCCTTCCCGTCGGGGATCGGCGAGTCCCAGGTCACGACCTTGGTGCCAGCCGCCTGCGCCGCCTCAGCAGCCGGGACGATCTGATCACCGGAGTTGTTCGAGAGCATGACCACCTTGTAGCCACCGGTCGGGGCGTTGGTCATGAACTCGATCTGTCCCGCGACGCTGTTCTCAGCGGTCGGGCCGACGAAGTCGAACGCCGTCGGGTTCTCAAGCTCCTTGGCCGCCTCTTCGGCGCCCTGGTTGGCCTGATCGAACGGCAGAATCCCCAAGAACTTCGGCAGGAGCATCATCTTGACGTCCTGGCCCTTGGTGGCTTCCGCCGCATCCTGGGCGAGCGCAACCATCCCGGCATTGCCGAGGAGGATCGCTCCCGCCATCGCAACTACGAGAGCACGACGCTTGAACATGCTTCGTTTGCTCCTTTGCGTTTGCTGCACCGCCGATACCGTTCCATGCCATCCCTGTCGCGGCACATCAGGGACCGCAACGACGCGCCCTGCGCCGTCAGCCGGTTGCCGCCGTCGGCGGCCGTATCGCTTGCTCCGCACGGGAGCGACGCACACGTTCCCCGACTCGCGCGATGAGTCCGGGCACCAGCACCGAGAGAATCAGCAACAAGCCGATGATGCCGGTCTGGGTGTTCCCCGTCACCCCGGCGATGATCAGCCCGTTGCGCAAGTTGAGGACGAGGTAGGTGGCGAGCAGCACTCCGACCATGGAGCCCACCCCGCCGAAGATGCTGACCCCGCCCAGCAGCACCACCGTGATGATGTCGAGTTCGAATCCTTCCGCCGTGCTTGCCCGCACCCCCCCAGCCGTGCTGCCATCAGCACACCTGCGAGCGCCGACACCAAGCCCGACGCCAGGAAGATGATCATCCGCGTCTGCGCCACCGGCACCCCGGAGAACCGCGCCACCGGCGCGCTGCTCCCGATCACATACGTGCGGCGCCCGAATCCCGTCTTGTGCAGGATCACCGCCGCCGCCACCGCCCCGATCGCATAGACCAGGATCGAGAACGTCACCGGCCCGATCAGCCCCTTCTGCCCGAGATGGTTGAACCACTCCGGGAAATCGCCCACCGAGCGGTCCTGCACCAACAGGCGCGCCAAACCCCGGAAGCCGACATACCCCGCCAGCGTCACCGCCAGCGAATTGATCCCGAGCTTCGCGATGAAGAACCCGTTCATCAGCCCGAAGCCGGCTCCGACCCCGAGCGCCACCAGGATCCCCAGCCACATCGGGAACCCGCTCTCCCACATCGCCGCGACCACCGCCGCCGCGAGCCCCATCATCGAGGCCACCGAGAGATCGATCTCCCCGCTGATGATCACGAACGCCATCACCAGGATCACGATCGCCTTCTCGATCCCGAGTTGGAACAGGTTGATCTGGTTGTTGATCGTCAGGAAGTTCGGCACCTGCGTCACGTTGTACGCCAGCACCACGATCAGCATCAGCAGGAGGATCCCCTCCCACCCCTTCAAGCGGCGGATCAGCGATTCCATCACTGCACCGCCCCCTCTGTCATCGCCATCGCCTTCGCCTTGTCCTTGCGACGCGTCCGCACCCAGGAGGCGCGCAGGCGGTTCAGCAGGATCGAGTCAGCGGTCACCGCGACCAGGATCATCAGCCCGAGGATCGCGTCCTTCACGAACTCGCTCACCCCGGCCCACCGCAGCAGGCTCTGCTGCAGCACCTCGATCAGCAACACCCCGAGCATCGCCCCCAGCACCGATCCGGTGCCTCCCAGCGTGCTCACCCCGCCGACCACCACCGCCGCGACCACCTGGAGCTCCAGCCCCTGTGCCGCCGTCACCGTGATGTTCCCGAATTTCACGAGGAACATGAACCCCGCCAACCCGGCCAGCGCCCCACAGATCACGAACGCCAGGAAGATGTCTCGCTGCGCCGGCAGGCCCGCCATCCGCGCCGCGTCCGGGTTCGACCCGATCGCGTACAACCGCCGCCCGAACGGCAGGTACTTCAGCGTCAACTGCCCGAGAATCGCGACCACCACCGCGATCGCCACCAGCAACCGCAGGTCGTACCCCGCCACCGAGAAGACCGCGAACCCGGGGATGTCATTCAACCAGTTCGGCAGTTCCGCCGTCGTCACCGATTTCGCGCCGGAGAACTCCACCAGCACCACCCGGAACAGCGCCAGCGTGCCCAGCGTGGCGATGATCGACGGCACCCCGCCGTACGCCACCAGCCAGCCGTTCACCGACCCGAGGATGATCCCGATCACCAGTGCGATCAGCACCGCCACCAGCGGATGCATCGCGTTGTCCCGCGTCAGCATCGTGCCGACGATGTACGCCGACATCCCGACGATCGACGAGACCGACAAGTCGATGTTCCGGGTGAGCACCACGAACACTTGACCGACCGCCACCACCGCGGTGATCGCCAAGCCCATCGTCAGGCGGTTGATGCTCCGCGGCGCGAAGTACGAATCGATCTGCGTCGCGAAGAACAGGACCAAGCCGATCGTCACGATCAGCAGGATCACCTCGCGAAACTGCTCCGGGCGGATGCGCCGCATCAACGCGTCGTTCATGCCGATGCCTCCGTCCCGTCATGCGCCGGATCGAGCGTGCCGGGCTTGAAGTCGAACAAGTCTTCCGCTTGCCCCATCGCCGCGGACAGCACCTTCTGCGGCGTCACCTCGGTGTGGTCGTAGATCGCCATCTGCCGGCCCTCCCGCATCACCAGGACGCGGTCGCTCATCGCCAACACCTCCGGCAGGTCCGAGGAGATCATGATGATCGCCATCCCCTGCGCCGCCAGTTCGTCGATCAGGTGGTGCACCTCGACCTTCGCGCCGACATCGATGCCGCGCGTCGGCTCGTCGAGGATCAGCACCTTCGGATGCGTCTCCAGCCACTTGCTGATGACCACCTTCTGCTGATTCCCGCCCGAGAGCTTTCCGGTCGCGGTCTCCACGTTCGGGGTCCGGATGCGCAGATGCTCCCGGTACTGCTCCGCCGTCGCGTTCTCCGCCTCGGTGCGCAGGAAGCCGAAGTTCGACAGGTACCGCGGCAGAGACGGCAACGAGATGTTCGACGCGATCGACATCGGCAGCACCAATCCCAGCTGACGCCGGTCCTCGGTGCTGTACGCGATCCCCAGCTTCATCGCATCGCGCGGACTGGTGACCGACACCGCCTCGCCGTTCAGGACGATCTCGCCGCTGTCCGCCGGCGCGATGCCGAAGAGCGCCAGCCCGACATCGGTCCGGTGCGCACCCACCAACCCGGCGAATCCGAGCACCTCGCCCGCCCGCAGGTCGAAGCTGATGTCGTAGAACACGCCCTCGCGGCTCAGGTTG
Organism: bacterium; assembly: GCA_029977305.1. Lineage (GTDB taxonomy): Bacteria > Chloroflexota > Chloroflexia > Thermomicrobiales > UBA6265 > CADCWF01. Next base: position 25,320 of record JAPOLF010000004.1, read on the forward strand.
TTCACGCTCAGCCGCACATCGCCCTGCGGCGCGCGCGTGCGCGTGAAGAGCTCCACCACCTCACGCCCGACCATCCCCCGGATCGCGCTCGCCGGCGTCACCTCGGAGCGCGGCTGCGTGCTCACCCACTGACCGTCTCGCAGGATCGTCACCCGATCCGCGATCTCGAACACCTCTTCCATCCGGTGCGAGATGAAGCAGATCGCAACCCCTTGTGATCGCAGGGTGTCCACGATCCGGAACAGCGTCCGCACCTCGTGCGCCGAGAGCGACGCAGTCGGCTCGTCCATGATCAGCACGCGCACGTCGAGCGAGATCGCCTTTGCAATCTCCACCGTCTGCTGTTCGGCGAGCGTCAGGCCGCGCGCCGGCGACCCCACATCGAGCGACACCCCCAGCCGCCCGAGCACCTCGTCGGCCTCCCGCTGCATCTTTCGATAGTCGACGAACACCCCGCGCTTCCGATGGCCGATGAAGATGTTCTCCGCCACCGAGAGGTCGGGGAAGATCATCGGCTCCTGGTAGATCGCCGCCACGCCCAATCGCTGCGCGTCCTGTGACGATCCCACCTTCACCGGCTTCCCATCCAGCAGGATCTCCCCCGTGTCCTGCTGCTGGATGCCCGTCATGATCTTGATCAGCGTCGACTTGCCCGCGCCGTTCTCGCCGAGCAGGGCATGCACTTCTCCCGCGTACAAGGGCAGGGAGACATCTTTCAGGGCTTGCGTGCCACCGAACTGCTTCGAGATGTTCACCATCTCGAGCACGGGCATCTGGCCGTCCGTGGCCTGCCGCGACATCGCGGGCTCCGGCATGGATATCACTCCGGATCTCGGTTACCGGCGTCGTCGCCAGCATTCACGCACTCTACGGCCCACCCGCTAGGCGGAGCGACCTTGTATCACACCCCTCGATGACACCGCAACGTCCGCCCGCCCGCCCGCGCCAGAAAGTCAACGTGTGACAAACGCGCAACCGACGCCCGCTCAACATTGCAACTGCTCCCCGCCACCCCGACACTTCGACTGAGCGAAGCGACGCTCATAGGTGCCACGCGAACAGGTGAACCATGCGCCGTTGGACACGTGCCGCCGCGACACTGATGGTGGTGATCCTCGCCATTGGTTTGGCATCCACACCAGTGGAATGCGCGATTGCCCATGGGCCCCATTCCCTGTACCAACGGATGGGCACCGTCACCCTCATCATCGCCACCCCTGGCATCAATCACCACCACCACCATCTGACCGCAGAGGCGAACCACGCCGGTACCGTGGAAGCCGCTGCCCAGGTCGCCCCACAAACCGTCTCCTCGATGTTCGGCACCATCGCCGCTGTCCTAGCCTCTCCGCCGGGTCAATCGCCCCGAACCGAGCCCGCCTTCATCGCTCCCTCGGCCAACTCCTTGAGCAGCCAATGGACCGCCCCCACGGGGGCCTCGCCCGGATAGCCGCACCGACCTCCATCCTGGCAGCGTGTTCACGCCATCAGCGTGTCACCCGAGGTCGTCCATGCCGTCCTTCCGTCCACCAGCAGTGCGCCGCGTCGCCCGTCACCATCGACGGGCCAGCTTCGTTGCGCTGCTCACGGCGTGGATGCTGCTCGCCCTGCCCGCGCTGGTCCGCGCAGAGACGCCCGAGTTTTCCGCCCCGCTCCTCAACGGTGGCGAGACCTCCCTCGCGGATTACCGCGGCAAGGTCGTCCTCCTCAATAGTTGGGCCACCTGGTGCGAACCCTGCAAAGAGGAGATGCCAGAACTCCAACGCCTCTCTGAGGACTACGCCGATGACGGCCTCGTCGTCCTTGGTGCCTCCATCGATCGCCGCGGTGCGGATGACCGCATCGCGGCCTTCACCAAGGAATACGGCGTCACCTTCCCGATCCTCCTGGACCCAACCAACGCCTTCGCCGCCACATTCCACACGCGCGGAGTCCCGCAATCCGTCCTCATCGGACGGGATGGTTCCGTCGTCCACACCTGGCAAGGCGCCATCGGTGTCGATCCCACCGCTGATGCTGCCGCGATCGAGGCCGCCCTCAGCAACACCTCCCCGGTCACGATCACGGCCGCCCGCGTCGGCATCCCGGTCGCCTTCGCCGCTGGCGTGCTGAGTTTCCTCTCGCCGTGCGTGCTCCCCTTGGTTCCGGTCTATGTCGGCATCCTCACCGGGATGAGCGTCGCTGATCTCTCCAGCACCGACCCTGCCACCCAGCGCCGCGCTCGCTCCGCCGCCCTCCGCAACGGCGCCCTTTTCGTGATCGGGTTCTCGCTGGTCTTCATCGCGCTCGGGGCGTCGGCGACTGCCATCGGCACCGCTCTCGGCGACAACCGTGTCTGGCTCTCCCGCATCGGTGGGGTCGTCCTCTTGGTGCTCGGGTTGCACCTCGTCGGATGGCTCCACCTGCCGTTTCTCGATCGCGCGTTCCAGATGGACACCACCTCGCGGCCTGCCGGCCTGCTCGGGTCCCTCCTCATTGGCATCGCCTTCGGGGCAGCATGGACACCCTGTATCGGCCCCGCCTTGGCAACGGTCCTGACGCTTGCGGCCTCCACCGCCACCGTCAGAGACGGCATGCTCCTGCTCGCCGTCTACGCCGTCGGTCTCGCGGTGCCATTCTTGCTGTCAGCGCTCTTGCTCGATCGCTTCCTGCGCGGCTCCAATCGGGTCAAGCGGTGGCTCCCCCAACTACAGATCGCCAGCGGCATCCTGGTCATCGCCATGGCGATCCTGCTACTCACCGATTCCTTCGCAAGGCTCGTGGAGTTCTTCGCATGAGTGATCAACCATCCCCCCAACCGACGGCTTCGGCGCATCGCCTGCTTCCCATCATCGGCGGCTTCGTGCTCGTCGCCGCCGTCGCGATCGCGCTCTGGTGGGTGCTCATCGGCCGCGGTGGATCGGCCGACTACGTCTACCACGGCGGCGTCTACTCCCCCGCCGCACCGGCCGCCGCGCTCGATCTCACCGATCAGCACGGCAACCCCTTCAGTCTCGGGCAACTCAAGGACAAGGTGGTGCTCGTCTACTTCGGCTACACCACCTGTCCCGACCTCTGCCCCACGACGCTGAGCGACTTCAGCACCATCAAGGAGGGACTCGGCCCGCTCGCCGACAACGTCGCCTTCATGCTCGTCACCATCGACCCCGACCGCGACTCGGAGGCCCGACTCAGCGAATACCTGAAGTTCTTCGACCCGGAGTTCATCGGCCTCACCGGCGATCCCGCGGCCCTCACCGCCGCCCAGCAGGCTTACGGCGTCAGCGTCGAGCGCGTCGAATACCCGGAATCCGCCACCAAGTACCTGATGAATCACTCGGCACTCACCTATCTCATCGACCCGGAGGGCAATCTCCTCGTTTCATATCCCTACGGAACCACGGCGGCCGACATCGAGGCCGACGTGCGCCATATCCTCAGCGAAAACGCCCGCTGAGCGCGTGTCATCGAAAGGACGTGTCATCGTGAACATGAATCGTCGCCGATTGATCCTCTCCGCCGCTGGTTTCGCGGCGCTCGCAGCCATGCCGGCCACACCCGCCCTCGCCCGCCAAGATGCCATGGCCGAGGGCGGCATGGGTGCCGCCTTCATGCACATCGCCAACGCCGCGAAGGAGGCGGACACCCTCGTCTCCGTCACCGGTCCCGCCGCCAAGTCGATTGAAGTCCACGAGATGCGCGAGGACGGCGGCATGATGAAGATGCAGCCACTCAAGGACGGGCTCGAGATCCCCGCCGAGGGCGAGGTCGAGCTCAAACCCGGCGGTTACCACATCATGATGATCGGCCTCACCGAGGACCTCACCGAGGGCACGACCATCGAGCTCACCCTCACCTTCAAGCATGCCGGGGATCTCAAACTCGAGGTCCCGGTGATCAATCCGGATGACGCTGCCGAGAAGGCCGCTGGCCCCGCCACCGTCGGTGACATCACCGTCGACAAGGCATGGGCCCGTCCCGCTCCCGCCATGGCCGGTGGCATGGGACAAGCCATGGCCGAAGGCGGCATGGGTGCCGCCTTCATGCACATCGCCAACGCCGCGAAGG
>JAPOLF010000050.1 GCA_029977305.1 bacterium
TCCCGTCAGCCGGTAGGTCACCCAGTCATGCGGCAAGCAGATCTGCGCCACCCGCGCCAGCGTCTCCGGATCAGTCCGTGCGAGATGCGCCAGTTTCGTGATGGTGAATGAGGCAACAAGTTTGCTTCCAACCGCCGCTGGAAAATCGGCCATGGCATTCAAACGTGCCGCATCCTGCGCCGAGTCCACGTTGTTCCACAACGGAGCCGGCGCGACGATTTCCCCTGCAGCATCCAACGTCACGAAGCCGTGCTGCTGCCCGCCGACGCTGATCCCGCGCACCTCCATGTCCGAATCAACCGCCGTGCGCGTCGCGGCAACCAGCGCGTCCCACCACTCAGAGGGGTGCTGCACATCCTTCCCCGAATGCGGCGCGCGTCCCTCCGCGATCTGTTCCCCCGATGCCATGTCGAGCACCACGACCTTCGTCGATTGCGTGCTGGAATCCACCCCGAGCACCACGTCGCGCGCCATAGTTCCTCCCGCCATGCCATCCGCTATGGCGATTGTATCGGGGTGCGAAAGAGATGACCCGCTGTGGTCAGTCGCGCCGCGTCATCGCCACGATTGGGATCGTCGCCAGCAACGCGAGCACCCCAGCGATCAAGAACGTCTCGCGCACCACCTGCAGCGTCAGCGGGATGATCGTCTCGTAGAGAAACGTGGTTTGCCGCGCGAAGAACTCTGCGGTCGTCTCTCCCGGCAGTTGCACCACATCCTCGAGCGTGTTCACCAAGCCCTGCAGGCGATGCACCCCGAGCGCCGTCAAACCGGAGATGCTCACCGTCATCCCCAACAAGCGAACCCCGGGGCTCAGCGCCGCCGCCACTCCGCGGTCCTCCGGATCCGCCGCGTTGATCGCCGCGGCCCCCACCGGTGCGACCACCAACCCAAACCCGGCCCCGGCCAACATCAACCCGGGCAACAATCCGAGATATGCCCCACCGCGCAGGCCGAACCACAGCACCGCATATCCGACAAACACCAACCCCAACCCGATCAACGCCACTCGTCGTTCACCGGACCGCCCCGCGAACATGCCTCCGCCGAACGAGAGAGCAGCCATCAACAGCGTGAACGGCGCCATCATCAACGCGGTCACCGCACTGATCCGCGATTCCTCGACGAGCAGGGTCACCACCACCGGCACATCCACCATCGCGACGATCAGCGCGGCTCCGATCACAAAGTTCGCCGCGATTGCCGCGGAGAATGTCCGACGCCGAAACAACGCCGGAGGGAGGAGGGGATACGCCGTTCGCCGCTCGTGCAGCACCAAGAGCACCCCGGCGATCACCGCCACAGCCAGTAACGGCAACGTCCACGCCGCAAGCGGATTCCGTGTGCCACCGAGTGCCCGTCCACCACTTGTCGCACCGCCGATCTCGCCGCCCGCTGAGAGCCCGAGATTCAGCGCGACCAGCGTAACGGTCAGCAGGAGGGTCCCGATGACATCAAGTTGGCGTTGCCACCCGCGGACCATTGCTCGCGGCTGCCGCTTCCCCGCCGCGCGCACGGCCACCAACGCGATCAAGGCCAGCGGGATGTTGATGGCGAACACCCAGCGCCACGGTGCATCCGTCGCCACCAATCCGACGATCAATGCCCCCCACAGGGGCCCCAGTACCCATCCGAGGGTGTCGACGGCACCCACCAATCCCAACGCCCCGGCGCGCTTCTCCGCAGGAAGCAGATCACCCACCAACGCCATCGTGATCGGCAACAGCGCGCCCCCGCCGATTCCCTGCACCGCACGCGCCGCCACCAAGGGCCACAACGAATCCGCCAGCGCGCACCACGCCGACCCGGCGACGAACACCATGAGCGCCGCTACAAAGGTCCGCTGCCGCCCGATCAGGTCGGACAACCGCCCCACAATCGGAATCGCGACGATGTAGGCGAGCAGATACCCATTGACGATCCACACGTAGCGGTCAATGTCCGCGGTGTTGATCTGCAGATCGGCAACAATCCGCGGCAGGATCGCCGCGATCACCGTCAGATCGAGCGCCCCCACGAACACTGCCAGCAACGCCGCGATGATCGCCCCCCGCGTCGCCCGGTCCTCCCCAAGCGGATGCCCACGACGCATCCCGTTCACGGGCTCGGCGACGCCACCGCGTCGGTCACTGGCGCCTCGATCACCACCGGTTCGCCGTGATCGGTGATGTCCAGCGTCCAAGTCGCGGGATTGGGGCGATCCGCCCCGGGCGGTTCGGTCAACCGCGCGCGGACCAGATCCCCGGTCGCCGTCGAGACCCAGATGTCCGCCCGCACCGGATCGCCGTGCAAGGTGTAGTACGTCATCGGCCCGACAACGTCGCCGGCGACATCCGCCGTGACATGGAAGACTGCCTGCCCGTCGATGGTCTCGTCGGCCTCGCGCATGGCACCACTCACCCGGCCCATCACCGGACCGAGGCCGCTCTGCGTGTCGAACAGCACATCAGGTCGGTAACTGAACTCGAATGGCGCCGGACCCCACTCGCCCTTCACGATGTCGGTCATCCAGGTCTGCTCGCCGATCGTGATCAGGTCCAGCGACACGGTCCGTCCGAGGATCTCCACCTTGAAGGTCGTTGCCACCCGGTCCGGTCGCAGCAATTGCCCTTCCGCCGAGACCAAGCGAATCGTGCCCATGGTGTCGATGAAGGTGTCGCCATCCACCGCCAACGCGAACGACACCGACGTCGTCGCCGCCAGCCGTTCGCTCGCGTACCGGAGAATCTCCTCTGCCGAGGCATCCGCTGGTAACACGGTTGCCTCAACTGCTGGCATCGCGGGGGGAGACTCCCCACCACAGGCCGTCAGCATCGCACTGGAAAGCACCACCGACCCGAGTCCGAGGACCATGCGACGACTCAACTGCTGCACAGCGATTCCCTGATCCGTCGCGAACGAACGCACCGGCGCCTCCGGCATCGCGAGTCTAGCACTAGCACCGTGGAGGGCCGCTGCGTGCGCAGCCTGCGCGGAAACGCGTGCTACCATCCATTGTCGGTTTCTGCAGCCCTAACCTGAGCGGAAACCGGCACGTGCTCGACATCTGATCCACCGCAGCGAGGTTCACCTGTGTCCAAGTCCAATCTGCCCGCCCCCGTCGCCACTGTCGCGCTCGAAGTCGCTGGAACCACCGCCGTCGGCGGCCGCGAGAGCAATGAGGACAGCATTCTCGTCCTCGATCTCGCTGGCACCCTTGCCGATCCGCGCAACGGGTCGCAGGCGATGCTCGTGGCCGTCGCCGATGGCATGGGTGGCCATGATGGTGGCGAAGTCGCTTCCGCCAAGGCGATCGAGGTCCTCCAACAAACCATCTCCGGGCACGCCGCGACCGATGCCGCCCATGCGCTCAAGTCCGCTTTCCGCAAGGCGAATGAGGCCATCATCGCCGCTGGCACCGATGGCACCGGCACCCCCGGGATGGGCACCACCCTCACCGCGGCGCTACTCCTCGGCAAGTACGCCACCATCGCCAGCGTCGGAGATTCGCGCGCCTACCTCGTCCGGGAGAAGCGCCTCACCCAGATCACCAAAGACCACACCATGGTCGCTGATCAAGTCGCGGCGAACGCGATCACCCCGGATCAGGCGAAGTCCCATCCCCAGCGCAATATCCTCACCCATGCCCTCGGCACCAAACCGAAACTCGATCCCTCCCTGCCGGGTATCTTCGAGGTGGCACTCCTGCCTGGAGACCGCCTCCTGCTCTGCACCGACGGCTTCTTCGATGTCCTCCAGACCGATGACTACACCCACGCCCTTGTGAGCGCCGATCCCGGTGTCGCCGCCGCTGCCTTGGTCCAACTCGCGACGGACCGTGGCACCACCGACAATGTCTCCGCCGTCGTCGTCGCAGCCATTCCGACGCGTGCCCCGGTCGTCGATCTCGCCGCCGTGCCGCACAAGCCGCAGCGCAGCAACGTCAGCACCATTTACGCGGTCATCGCGGTGCTCGTGGTCCTCGCCCTGCTGGCCGCCTTCATCCTCGGCATCGTGGCCTAGGGGATGTCCTCCCTCGCCGCGGTGATCGATGCGCACACGCACATGTTCAGCGCTGAGGTGCATCGCACCCGTGAGTCCCTGCTTGAGCGCGAACCGTGGTTCGGCATGCTCTACACCAATCCCACGGCCAAACTCGCGACAGACGAGGAACTCATCCGCGCCGCCGCCGATGCCGGGGTGGACCGCGTCGTCGCCTGCGGCTTCCCGTGGCGCGATCTCGGCCGCTGCCGCGAGGAGAATGCCGCCTTCGCCGATGCTGCCAGCGCCCATCCCCAGCTCACTTGGATGGCGATCGTCCCGCCACACGCGGGAACCGCAGCCGCCCGGGAACTAGATCGCGCCTTCACCGCAGGTGCCTGCGCTCTCGGCGAACTCAATGCTGATGCCCAAGGATGGGATCTTGCCGACTTGTCAGCACTCGCGCCAGTGCTAGAGGTATGCATCGCGCATGATCGCCCGGTGCTGCTCCACGCCTCCGAGCCCGTTGGTCACCCCTATCCGGGGAAGGGCGCGGCCACTCCGGACAAACTCGTCTCCTTCCTCTCCGCGTATCCCCGGCTGAAGGTCGTGCTTGCCCATTGGGGCGGGGGACTCCCCTTCTACGAGCTGATGCCGGAGGTCGCCGACCTCTGCCGAAACGTCACCTATGACACCGCCGCATCGACCTACCTCTATCGCCCGGATGTGTTTCGTGTGGTGGTGGACATCATCGGCCCCGATCGCGTGCTCTGGGGCAGTGATTTCCCGGTGCTCGGCATGGCGAAGTTCCTCCGCCGCACGCGAGAATCCTCCGGACTGCTTCCCGCCGAACTGCCGCCGATCTTCTCGGCCAACGCTGCCCGGGTCTACCGTCTGCCGCTGCACCACGGAGCACACACCGCATGATCGCCGGACTGCGCGGACGCATTGACGCCCGCACCTCAGACGCCCTCTTGGTCGATGTCAACGGGGTCATCTACCGCGTCAGCACCAGCGCCACCACCCTCGGTGATGCCGGCTCCGTCGGCGACGACATCCGCCTCCATACCCATCTCGTTGTTCGCGAGGATCAGATGAGCCTCTACGGCTTCGTCACCGCCGAGGAACTCCACCTCTTCGAGACGCTGATCAGTGTGAGCGGCATCGGCCCCAAGCTCGCCTGCGCCGTGCTCTCGAAAGTCCGCCCCGATGCGCTTGCCGCGGCCATCGCGCAGGAGAACGCCGATCTTCTCTCCACGGTCCCCGGTGTGGGCAAGAAGACCGCAGCACGGATGATCCTCGAATTGCGTGGGAAGCTCGTGCCCGGGGATGGCGGCATCACCACCGCCGCGCCCCAACCCACGGACGCCGATGTGGTCGCCGCACTCCGCTCCCTCGGCTACACCACCGCCGAGGCGCACGGGGCCCTCTCCCGGATCCCCAGCGATGCCGGTCCCACGGTGGAGGAACGCGTCGTCGCCGCGCTCCAGCAACTCGCCGAGGCCTAGCCCTTCCGTTCCAATCGCAGCGAGACCGCCCGCGCATGCGCGGTGAGCCCTTCGGCATTCGCCAGCGCGATCGTCGCCGGACCAAGTCGCTCGAGCGCCGTCCGGTTTGCCGCAGCCACGGAGATCACCTTGGTGAACTCGTGGACGTTGATTGGCGAGAAGAATCGCGAGGTCCCACCCGTCGGCATCACGTGGCTCGGCCCGGTGGTGTAATCCCCCAAGGCCTCCGGGCTGTCTTCCCCGACGAAAATGCCACCAGCATGTTTCACCTTGCCAACCGCTTGCCAAGGGTCTCGTAGCAACAGGCACAGATGCTCCGGCCCGTAGGCATTGGACAATTCGATCGCGGTCGCCACGTCTGGCACCACCGCGATCATGCCATTTGCCGCCAGTGACTCCCCGGCGATTTCCGCCCGCTCCAAAGTCGCGAGTTGCTGCGGGATCGCCGCCAACACCGCATCGGCCAGCCGCCTAGATGTCGTCAACAGGATGGCGGTTGCCATCGGATCATGTTCCGCCTGCGCGATCAGGTCCGCCGCGGCGAGGTCGGCGTCGGCGCTGTCATCAGCCACCACGAGCGTCTCAGTCGGTCCCGGCAGCTGATCGATCGCAACGAGCCCGTACACCCGCTGCTTCGCCAACACGACGAAGATATTGCCGGGACCGTAGATCTTGTCCACATGCGGCACCGACGACGTCCCGTACGCCATCGCAGCGATCGCCTGCACCCCGCCGATGCGGAACACCCGATCCACCCCAGCAACATGCGCCGCAGCCAGAATCAGCGGCGAGAGATGGCCGTGCTTGTCTGCTGGTGAGCAGACGATGATTTCCTCGACACCGGCCACCCGTGCCGGAATCGCCGTCATCAGCAAGGACGACGGATAGACCGCCGTTCCCCCCGGCGTGTAGATGCCGATCCGCTCCAGCGGCCGCACCAACTGCCCGAGTGCCCCGGTCTCATCCCACTCCAACCATGACGTCCGCCGCTGCTTCTCGTGGAACGCTCGAATCCGCCCGGCCGCGATGTGCATCGCCTCGAGCAACTCAGGGTCGATGGATGCCGCTGCATGTGCCCACTCGGCTTTCGGCACCTCCAACTGGGCCGGCGCCGCACCGTCGAACGCTGCCGCGTAGCGCATCACCGCTGCGTCGCCCTCGTCGCGCACGTCGTGCAGGATGCGATCGACCACCTCGTCCGCACGGAGATCCGCACCGAACACCCGGCGAATCCCCTCAATCGCCCGCGGGGACAACATCGGCTCCTCGAAGCCGCGCTTGCGCGTCAGGTGTTTGCGCGCCTCAGCGACATCGGTGACCAATCGCGGCAGGTTGCTCATTCCGGACTCCTTGGCCGCTATGCGCGCAACTCGCCGGCAACGCGCTGCTTCAGCACCTTGCCGATCCGCTCCCGCACCTTCAGCAACTCCGCGTCAGTCAGCGCGCGATCCGGCGCCGTGAAGGTGATCCTCCATGCAAGACTCTTGCGATCCTCGCCGATCTGCGGTCCCCGATACACGTCGAACAAGGCGATGTCGGAGACCAGCGGACCCGCCCCGGCCAGCAACGCCTCGCGGACGGCCCCGGCGGTGACGTCCTCCGCCACCACCACCGCGAAATCCTGCTCCACCGGCAAGAAGCGCTCGACGCGCACGCCCTTCACCGGTTGTGCCGCCGAGAGCATCAACCCGAGATCGAGTTCCGCAACTGCCCCCCGCACATCCTCGATGCCGAAGACGGCCGCCACATCCGGACGCAACTCGCCCAGCAATCCGATCCGCGTCTCCCCGACCATCACCTCGGCGGTTCTCCCCGGGTGCAGTCCCGGCGCCTCAGCCGCGCGCAGATGGAACACCACCCCCGCGCGATCGAGCACGGTGTCCACCATGCCCTTGAGATCAAAGAAGTCCATGTTCTCGCTTCCCGCGAAGCGTGACAGCGGATCCCGCGGATCGCCATCGCGACCACTGGACGCTCATCCGGCAACTCGCCACCCGTCGGCAGGTAGGCGCGCGCGATCTCGAACAATCGCACCCCGCGTTGATGGCGCAGATTCGCCGCCACGGTCTCGATCAGCGACGGGACCAATGTCGTGCGCAGCAGCGGTCGCTCGCTTTGCAATGGATTGCGTAGCCGCAGCATCGAAGCGGTTGGCACCCGGTGCAAGAACCCTGACTCAGCTTCCGCCGCGAACGCCTCGAGTTGCATCTCGCCGATCGTGGTGTAGGTGAGCGTTTCGAACCCGCCGCACCCGACCAGCGTCGAGCGCACCCCACGCGACAACAAATACACGGGATCGCGGAACACCGGCGCCGTCTCGCCTCGCGGGAGCGAGGTCGGAAGGGCGTCATACCCGACTAGCCGCGCCACCTCTTCGACGACATCCGCCGGTTGCGTCACATCCGTGCGCCACGTCGGGATGCTGACCGTCAGCGTCTCGCCCTGCAGCTCCACGCCGAAACCGAGTCGTGCCAACGCGTCTTCGACGACTTCCGGCGCATACGGGACGCCGATCAGGCGTTCGAACTCCGAGAACGGCATCGCCATGTCGCGCGGCATCACCGGATCGGGATAGACATCGGCCATCGAGACAGCGCGTGCCCCCGGGCACATGTCCATCAGCAGCCGCACGATGCGCCCCGCGGCTTCCGCACACAAGGTGGGATCAATGCCACGCTCGTAGCGAGCAGACGCATCAGTCCGCAACTTCAGTCCCCGCGAGGTCGCGCGCACCGACGACATGTCGAAGTTCGCGGCCTCGAGGATGATCGAGGTCGTTCCCTCGGTCACTTCGCTCTCGAACCCGCCCATCACCCCGGCGACCCCGATCGGCTTGTGCTGGTCTGCGATCACCAACATCCCGGCCCGCAGTTCGCGCTGCTGATGATCGAGCGTCTCGATCGTCTCACCTGCGCGCGCGCGCCGCACCACGATCGTTCCCCCGTCGATCTTCGCAGCATCAAAGGCGTGCGTCGGCTGTCCCCACTCCAACATCACGTAATTGGTGACATCCACCACGTTGTTGATCGGTCGCAGTCCCGCCGCCACCAACCGACGTTGCATCCACGACGGGGAGGGACCGATCTTCAGGCCGTCGATCTTCACGGCCACATAGCGCCGGCAGAGATCCGTGTCCTCCACCCGCACCAGCGATGCATCCTGAGGCACGGTTGACAGTGATGGCGCATCCGGCAATCGCACCGGCGTGTCCGTGAGTGCCCCGACTTCCCGCGCGATGCCCACCACCGAGAATGCGTGAACGAGATTCGGGGTGATTTAGAACTCGATCACGGTGTCGCCGAGGTAAGCCTGCAAGGGCGAACCCACCGGCGCATCGTCTTCCAACACGAGAATCCCCTCGTGCTCATCCGACATCCCGAGTTCCTTTTCGGAGCACACCATGCCCTCGGACTTCACGCCGCGGATCGATCCCGGCTTGAGCGTCTTCAGCACGCGTTCCTCGGAGTGGCCGTCGTACAGCCGCGCGCCGGCAAGCGCGAGGGCCACCTTCTGCCCCTGTGCGATGTTCGGCGCACCGGTCACCACCGTCAGCGTCCCCTGACCATAGTCAACCGTCGCCAACACCAACCGATCCGCGTCGGGGTGGCGCACCACCTCCTGCACGTGTCCCACGAAGACGTTGTCCCACAGCTCACCGATGATCTCGAGCTTCTCCGCCTCGAGCCCCGCCATCGTCATCCGATGGGTCAACTCCTTGATGGGCAATTCGGGATCCACGAGATCAGTCAGCCACGAATACGGAACCTTCATCGGCGATCACTCCCGATCATCATCGTCAACAGGCTCAGGCCGCGCGGGCGAACTGCCGCAGGAACCGGACGTCCCCGGCGGCGAACGCGCGGATGTCATCCACCCCTGTCCGCATCATCGTCAGTCGCTCGATCCCCAAGCCGAACGCGAATCCGCTGTACACCGCCGGGTCGTAGCCGACCCCCGTCAGCACCCGCGGATGCACCATTCCCGCCCCGCCCATCTCGAGCCACCCGGTGTGCTTGCACACCCGACATCCCTTGCCATCGCAGATCGCGCAGTCGACCGCGAAATCCACGCCCGGCTCAACGAACGGGAAGAAATCGCACCGGAACCGAATCCGCCGCTTCGGTCCGAACAACTGCCGCGCCATCTCGGTCAAGGTCCCTTTCAGGTCCGCCATCGTGATGTTCCGGTCGATCGCCAATCCCTCGAGTTGATGAAACATCCACTCGTGCGATGCGTCTTGCGCCTCGTACCGGAACACCCGTCCCGGCACGATCACGCGCACGGGCGGGTCGGTCTGCTCCATCACCCGCGCCTGCATCGGCGACGTGTGCGTCCGCATCACGATCTCGCCCGGTGCATCGACATGCATGGTGTCCCACACATCGCGTGCCGGATGGTCGCTCGGGATGTTCAGCAGGTCGAAGTTATAGCGCCCCGTCTCGACCTCCGGGCCGAACACCGTCTGGAATCCCATCAGCGCGAAGATGTCGCTCAGGTCATCGATCATCTGGCTCACCGGGTGGGCCGCGCCGATCGTCTGCGCACGCCCCGGCAGCGAGACATCGACGCGGTCCGCCTCGAGCCGCTGGTCCAGGTCCGCCGTGGCCAATGCCTGCCGCCGGGCCTCGAAGAGGGCGGTCAGCTCCACCTTCAGCGCATTGCCCGCTTTCCCGGCGATCGGACGCTCTTCCGGCGAGAGCGCTCCGAGGCTGCGCAGGAATACCGTCAACTCACCCTTCGGCCCGAGGTACAGGCGCTCCCACTCGAGGATCTCCCCGAGTGACGACGCCTCGCTCAGCCCGGCCATCGCCCGTTGTCGAACATCAGCCAGCGTGGTTTCGACGGACATGGTCTCCACTCCACTCATCGTTCCGGGGCCCGCCCGGGGTCGCAGACATGCAAAAAGCCCCTCGGCAGGGACGAGGGGCCTCCACGCGGTACCACCCTGCTTTGCCACGCCATCGGCGCGACACGCTCACTGCCCGGTAACGGTGGGCCACCGGATCCGACTACTGCCGCGAAGCGGGTTCACCGGTCGGCTCGAGAGGGAACTTCACCGCTCGCCGACCCCGGTGGCTCCCAGTCACGGCCATCCGGTCCCTGAAGGCGGTCAAACGGCTACTCGGCTCTGTCGACGCCGCTGCGTTCTTCACCTCTCGGGAGGATACCACGCCGTTCTACACTTCCATCAGGCGTCCCGCTGGCACACACCGTGCGTAGTCTCGGTCAGTGCGAGACGAGGAGGACCTATGGCAGCGTTCACCGTCGCGATGATCGGCATGAGCGGCGTCCGCGCCCATGACCCGGAGCTCACCAAGCTCGGGCTGACCCTGCCGGGGTTCGTCGATCGCGGCAAGGCCGTCGCCGCGCTGCCCAGCCTCGGCCTGTTGACCCTCGCAGGCATGACCCCCGACGACGTCGACATCACCTACCACGAAGTCCAGGATATCAACGCCATCGAGGCTCTCCCTGCCTGCGATGTCGCCGCCATCTCCACCTTCTCCGCGCAAGCGAAGGAGGCCTATGCCCTCGCCGCCCGCTTCAAGGAACAAGGCTCCCTCACGGTCCTCGGCGGCCTCCACGCGACGGCCGTACCAGAAGACGCCGCCCAGCACGTCGATGCCGTCGCGGTGGGGGAGGGGGAGATCATCTGGCCACGCCTCCTGGATGCCGTCCGCGGCAATCGCCTCAATGGCGTCATCCGCGCCGACGGTGAGTTTGATCTCGGCAACTCCCCGATGCCGCGCTTCGATCTTCTCGACATCAACCGCTACAACCGTCTCACCGTGCAGACCACCCGCGGTTGTCCTTGGAAATGCGAGTTCTGCGCCAGTTCGATCATGCTCACCCC
>JAPOLF010000051.1:0-1349 GCA_029977305.1 bacterium
AGGTCAAGGACGGCAAGAACGAGCTCCTCGAGATCGTCGTGCCGGAGGTCGTCCCCGGGGCGTAATCATCGGGATCCTCACCACGAAGCCCCGGCCGAGGAAACTCGACCGGGGCTTCGATCTCGTTGATGCGTGTCGGCCTATGCTTGGCCGGCAAGCCGAAGCAGCGCGCCGAGCAGCACGTCCGCGCCAGCCGCGAGGTCCTCCGGTTCCGAGTGCTCGTCCTCGCAGTGGCTGAGACCGTTGATGCTCCGGCAGAAGATCATCCCGGTTGGCCAAACATCGGCCGCGTACTTCGCGTCATGCGCGGCACCGGACCAGAGGCGCATGGTCGGGATCCCCAGTTCGTCCGCCGCCTCCTGCACCGCACCCACCACCACCGGGGCGAATGGCGTCGGCTCGCTCGTCCAGAACCGATCGATGGCCATCTCCACGTTTCGCTCGGCGGCGATGACCGCGACCCGCTCCGCCAACCGCTGCACCAGCGCCTCGAGGATCGCCGGATCACGATGCCGGAGATCCGCGGAGAAGACCGCCTCGCCCGGAATCGTGTTGATGATGTTCGGCATGACGGCGATGCGGCCGCAGGTGCCCACCGCACCTTCCTGCGCCCGGGCGATCTCCTCGACGGCGAGAATCACGGTCGCGGCGGCTGCCAGCGCATCACGCCGCAGCGGCATCGGGGATGGCCCGGCGTGGTCCGCGTGCCCGTGGACCGTCACCTCTTGCCACGTCACCCCGACGATCCCCTCGACCACGCCGACTGCCAATCCTGCGGCCTCGAGCACCGGGCCCTGCTCGATGTGCAACTCCAGATAGGCGGCGCACGGCCCGGGGCGATCCGACTCACTCCCGAGGTAGCCGATGCGGCGCAACTCGTCCTCGAACCGGAGCCCCGCGCGATCCGCCCGATCGTAGGCGTACTGCTTCTCGAAGCGCCCCACCGCGGCACCCGACGCCAGCAAGGCCGGTTCGAAGCGGACGCCTTCTTCATTGGTCCAATTGACGAGCTCAATCGGGCGCTTGGTGGTGATCCCGTGGTCATTCAGGGTGCGGATCACCTCGAGGCCGCCGATCACCCCGTATGCCCCGTCGTACTTCCCGCCATTGCGCACAGAATCACAATGGGATGCCATGATCACCGCCGGACCCGGCTCGGTGCCGGCACGGCGACCGGTCATCGTGCCGAAGTCGTCGATCCGCACCTCGAGACCGGCCTCCTCCATCCACGCGCGGAGTTGGTCGCGACCCGCCTTGTCCTCATCGGTCCAATCGCTACCATTTATCTTTGGTGGCGCGTACTGCACAAACACCGACATCATGTGTTTGCCGGGAGGCGCCATGGTGGG
>JAPOLF010000051.1:1359-11297 GCA_029977305.1 bacterium
GGGGCGCGAAACACCCCCACCGGGGGTCCCGCCGATCTGGGCCAAAGCATGCAGGGTGTCGATCAATCGCTGGTGATTCGTCTGCACAGGCACTTCCTCGTCAAGCGAACGCGGATGGATCGTGGTGGATTATTGCGCCTCGGGCCGGATGACGAGACGAAAGGAGAGATGGTTCGTCCCGGTGTCGATCGGGTGGTGCATCCGCGCGGCCGGGCGATAGCGGCGGCAGTAGTTCTCGCCGCAAGCCCAACTCCCACCCTTGAGCACCTTGCGCGGGATCGCGATGTCCGGCGCGGCGGGATCGACACTCCCCTCTCGGGTTCCGCCCAACGGATTGGCGGTGATCGCGCAGCAATCCTCCACGAGATGGGCGTTGGTGTACCAGTCCTGCGTCCACTCCCACGCATTGCCGATCATGTCGAACAGCCCGTACGGGTTCGGTGGGAATTTCCCGACCGGGGCGGCGCGCTCATAGCCGTCGAGCGTCAGGTTCTGCCACGGGAACTGCCCCTGCCAGTAGTTCGCGAGCATCCTGCCCTTTGGCGCGAGTTCCTCGCCCCACTGGTAGGGAAGCCCCTCGACGCCGCCGCGGCACGCTCGCTCCCACTCCGCCTCCGTCGGCAGATCAGCACCGGCCCACGCCGCAAAAGCTTGCACGTCCTCCCAAGCGACATGGAGCACGGGGTGGTGCTCGCGCCCGTTGAGCGTGCTCTCCGGGCCCTCCGGATGACGCCAGTTCACCCCAGCGACGAACTCCCACCACCGGTAATGATCGTCGAGCGGCACCCGATGCTGCGGTTGCCGGAAGATCACCGACCCCGCCTGCAACATCTCCGGGATCGCATCCGGATAGTCCGCCGCATCCGGCACCCGCTCCGCGAGGGTGACGTACCCCGTCTCCTTCACGAACCGCCGGAACCGCGCGTTCGTCACCTGATGCGCATCCATCCAGAAGCCGGAGATCGTCACCGGATGTGCCGGAGCCTCCTCCGGGTAGTGGTCATCGGACCCCATCTGGAAGGTCCCACCCGGAATCCAGACCATGTCCTTGGCCGGCGGTGGGCCGGCTGGACGATCGGGGGCTGGGGAATGGATCGTGCGGGGCATCATGGCGGGGGTCCTCGCATTCGCCCCGCGATGCGCGGAACCGCGGGCCCGTCAATGGTACGCTGCCCGGCATTCCGGACACATCGCCCCGGCACGGCGGGTCCTTCAGCAGCACAGGAGCACCCCATGGCGCATCCGGTCATTCACTGGGAAATCCTCGGCCCCGATGGCCCGGCCCTTCACCAGTTCTATCGCGACCTCTTCGGCTGGTCGGTCAATGCCGACAACCCGTTTGGCTACGGCACGGTGGATGCCGCAGAGACCGGTGTCGGCGGCGGCATCGGCGCCACCCCGGACGGCAGCTCGCGCGTCGTCATCTACGTGCAGGTGCCCGATCTCCAAGCGGCGCTCGATCGGGCGGTGGCCCTCGGCGGCACGGTCCTGATGCCACCGGAGGACATCGGCCCGGTGGTGCTCGCGCAGTTCGCCGATCCGGCAGGAAACGTCATCGGTCTCCTGAAAGGCTAGCCATGGGGAACCCCGGATCCGCCGAACTGGACGCCCTCTTCCGCGACCCGGGGTTCAGCCAAGACCCCTACCCGACCTATGACCGCCTGCGGGAGACATCGCCCGTCTTCTGGAGCGACGCCAACGGCGGCTGGATGCTCTTCCGCTGGGAAGACGTCCACGCCTCACTCCTCGACCACCAACGCTTCAGCAGCACCGGCCGCTTCAGCGCCGCCCTGCAGCGTCTCTCGCCGGAGCTGCGCGAGGCATGCGGGTTGCTTGATGCACACTTCTCCGTCGGGATGCTCGCCTCCGACCCGCCGCACCACACCCGCATGCGCGCCCTCGTGACGAAGGCCTTCACCCCACGCGTGATCGAGACGCTGCGCCCTCGGATAGAAGCCCTCGTCAGTGACCTCCTCGACGACATCGACCCAGCTTCCCCATTCGATCTCATCGAGTCCCTCGCCTACCCGCTCCCGGCGACGGTGATCTCCTTCCTCTTCGGCGCCCCGGCGGCGGATCGCGAGCGCTTCAAGGGGTGGACCAAGGGCATCCTCGGGTTCCAAGGCACCGGCAACCCCTCGCGCGCGAGCATCGAGGCGGCGACGGAGGCCCTCGCCGACATGCGTGGATACTTGGATGTCCTGATCACCGCACGGCGCCGCGATCCGCAGGATGATCTGCTCAGCCTGCTCGTCGCCGCGGAGGAGGAAGGGGACCGCCTCTCGACCGCCGAGCTGCAGACCATCTGCGTCACGCTGCTCACCGCCGGCCACGAGACGACTACCACGCTGATCAGCAATGGCGTCTGGCTGCTCCTCACCCATCCCGAGCAGCACGCCTTGCTCCGAGAACAACCCGACCTGATGCCCAACGCGATCGAGGAGATGCTCCGCTACGAGAGCCCGCTGCAGCGCAATCCGCGCATGGTGAAATCCGCCTTCACCTATCACGGGCACGACCTGCGCGCTGGCGACTACGTGATGCAGGTGCTGGGCAGTGCCAATCGCGACCCGGCCCAGTTCCCCGCGCCGGCGCGCTTTGACATCACCCGCACCCCGAATCGCCACCTCGCCTTCGGGCATGGCGTGCACTTTTGTCTGGGGGCACCGCTGGCACGCCTCGAGGCGCCGATCGCCCTACGCCAGCTCTTCGCACGCTTCCCGGATCTGCGCATGGCGGACGATGGCGTGACGTGGCAGCGCAGCGGACTGCTCCGCGGTCTCACCGCGCTGCCGGTGCGGGCCTAGCCGGCCAACTCCTCGAGCTTCGCGACGTACCCCTCGAGGAGCTTGAAGGCCGCCCGGATCGGTTCCGGCGAGGTCATGTCGACCCCAGCATCCTGCAGCGCCGCGATCGGGTCTTTGCCGCCGCCGGTGCGCAGGAACCAGAGGTAGCGATCACGTGCAGCGGTGTCACCGTTGGCGATCGCCCCGGCGAGTGCGGCCGCGGCACTGATCCCGATCCCGTACTGGAAGACGTAGAAATTCGCATAGAGGTGCGGGAAGCGCGCCCACACGATCCCCATCCGCTCCGGGTCGATCGCCACCTCGTTGCCATACCCCTCGCGGTAGTACGAGAGCAGCGTCTCGTTCATCCAGTCCGCGCCGATGCTCTCGCCCTGCTCCACCCGCTCGTGGCAGGCGAGCTCGAAGCGCGCGAGGATCGGCATGATGAAGAGGTAGCGCTGATGGTTCTCCATCCGCTCCTCGATCACGGTCAGGGTCCAGTCGCGCTCTTGATTGTGCGCCAGCAGGTGCTTCCCCATCAGCGCCTGATTGAAGTTGCTCGCGGTCTCGGCAGCGCTCATCCCGTAGTCGGCGTAGGTGATCGGCTGCGTCTGCCACGTCAGCTTGGAGTGCATGGAGTGGCCGATCTCATGCGTGAGCGTCGATACGCTGCTGAGATTGTCCTCCCACGTCATCGAGATGTAGGGCATCGTGCCGAAGGTGCCGTAGCTGAACGCCCCGCCGTGCTTCCCGATGTTCGCGCAGCGGTCCACCCAGCGATTGGACATCCCGTAGGCGACGTCGTCGACATATTCCCGGCCCAGCGGCGCGAGCGAATCGAGGATGATGTTCACCCCTTCGTCCCACGACACCCGCGGCCCGCCCGCCGAGAGCGGCGCCTCGAGATCCCAGCCGTGCAGTTGTCCCTCCGGCAGCCCGAGCAACAATCGCCGGGCCCGGAAGTAGCGGTGCCAGAGCGGGAAGTGCTCCCACACGGTGTTCACCAGGTTGTGGAAGACCGCGGTCGGGATATTGTCTTTCGACAGCGCCGCCTCCAGCGAGGACGAGAAACCGTGCTGCTGCGCGAGGAACACATCGCGCTTCACCGCACCCGCGAGCGCCGCCGAGAAGGTGTTCTGGTAGGCGAGGTAGGCGTCGCCCGACTGCTCCCATGCCTCGCGCCGCACCCGCCGATCTGCCGAGTGGTAGTACTTGCCGATCGTGCCCAGCGCGAGCGTGACTCGTGAGCCCTGCTCGTCGTGGATCTCGCCGAGTGGCAACTCGCCGCTCTCCAACATGTCGTGCACCGTCTCGAAGCCGGCGAAGACGGCACCGGCCTCGGCGATGGTCTGCTCCACCTCAGGCGACCGCACGTGATCCTTCAATCGCTGGATCGTGCCGATGGCGTGGCGATACTGCTCGAGGCGCGGCTCCTGCGCGTACCACTGCTCGAGGGTCGCCGCCGGGATCGCCGCAATCTCCGGCGCGAGGAAAGCGATCGCCGCTCCGGCCCGCGCCGCGAGTCCGCGTGCACGATCGGCCAAGCCGGCGTAGTGGTTGTTCGTCGCGTCCTCGCTCTGCCGCAGGAAGGCGTAAACGAGAACCTGGGCGAGGCCCTCCTCGATCGCGTCCTTCGCGTGCAGGGCGGCAAGCAGTTGCGATGCCGAGACGTGCAGCGAGCCGGCAAACGGCTTCATCGTGGCGAGGCTCGCCTCGGCCGCCTGATAGGCGGCATCCCAGGCGGCATCGCTCGGGAACATCGCCTCGAGATCCCAGGTCTCGTCGCGCGCGACATCTGCGCGGGGGGGAACGACCGCACTCATTCAGGCTCTCCTTGGTGATGGGGCCGCATCTCGCGGCTGACGCCCGGCATCGTACCGCACGCCCTGTGCCCCGCTATTGGTCGCCGATCCGCGGGTCGAAGGCATCGCGGACGCCGCTGCCGACCATGTAGATGAGCAGGCTGGTGACGTAGATCATGAGACCCGGGATGAGGACCTTCTCGGGATATCCGCGGAAGTACCGGGTGCCGTCGCGCATCATGTTGCCCCAGGAGGGCGTCGGCACTTGCACGCCGATGCCGAGGAACGACAAACCCGCCTCGGCGATGATCAGGCCGGGGATCACCAGCGAGGTGAAGACGATCAGCATCGGCATCGCGTTCGGTAGGATGTGCTTGAAGGCGATGCGCGGCCCCCCCACCCCGACGACGCGCGCCGCCTCGATGTACTCCGTCGCCTTGATGCGCAGGACGTCACCACGGACGATGCGGGCGATGCCCATCCAGGAGACCGCCGCGAGCACGAGCGGCAATTGATACGGCCCTGGGCTGTAGATGGTCGCGATGAGGATCAACAGCGGCAGAGCGGGAATCGAGAGCAGCACATCGATGAACCGCATCAGGATGCTGTCCCACCACCTGCCCATGTACCCGGCGAACAACCCCAATCCACCGCCGATCAACAGCGTGGTGACTGTCGAGATCAACGCGATGGTCAGGGAGATGCGGCCGCCGTAGACGAGGCGCGTCAGGATGTCGCGCCCGTTGCCGTCACTGCCGAGCAGGTAGCCATCGGTGAACATCGGGGTCAGCTTAGCGTTGAGATGGTTCTCCTGCGGTGTGAATCCCGTGAGCAGCGAGATCAGCGGCGCGGAGAAGACGAAAACGACCACGACTCCCAGCACGATTAGCGAACCGAGGGCCAGCTTGTCCTGCTTGAATCGCTGCCACGATCGCTTGTAGTACCCCGGTGTCGCCTTCAGGTGGGTGCGGTCCAACGCAGACTGTGCCTGGTCGCTGAGGGTCTGGACCTGGTCCATGGTGGCTGCCATCAGTGCACCTGAGACCGCAACCGCGGGTTCAGCATGATCTGGAGGACATCGACGAGCAGGTTGCTCATCATGGTGAGCAACGCGAACATCATCGTCGTGCCCATGATCAGCGTGTAGTCCCGCCGATCGACTGCCTCGAGCGTGAGCCGGCCGATGCCGTTCCAGGCGAAGATGCTCTCGATCAGGATCGCGCCACCGAACAACCCAGGGATCGACAACCCGATCACCGGGAGCATGGGCAGGAACGCGTTGCGCAATGCATGGCCGTAGAGCACCGGCTTGTCACCCAGCCCCTTGGACCGCGCCGTTCGGATGTAGTCGGACCCCAGAACCTCGAGCATCTGCGAGCGGATGTACGAGGACCACCCCCGCCGATGTCGACCAGGGCGAGCGCCATCGCCGGCAGGATCAGGTGATGCAATCGGTCCATGAACCCACCGCCGCCTCGGGTGTTGGACATCCCACCAACCGGGAACCACCCGAGTTTGAGGGAGAAGAGATCCACCAACACGAAGGCGAGGAAGAATGTCGGCACCGAATAGAACATGACCGCGATGATGGTTCCGGATCGATCGAATCCGGAGCGATGTCTCAGTGCCGAGTAGACGCCTAAGGGTATCGCCACGATCAAGGCGATGATCAGCGAGGACACGGTCAGGATCAGCGTGTTCGGCAAGACGTTCTTGATGCGATCGGTGACCGGCATCCGGTTGTGGAGCGAATTGCCGAGATCCCCCCGGACGAGATCCCCGAGCCAGATCACGTAGCGCTCCGGCCAGGGCTTGTCGAGACCCATGTTCTTGATCAAGAGCTCGCGGGCACCGGGCTTGATCTTCGGATCCGACCGCATGATGTCGGCCGGGCTCCCCGGGATCAGGTTGATGATGGTGAACGTCAAGAAGCTCACCCCGAGCAACAGCGGGATCATGATCAGGATGCGACGGAGGATGTACTTGCCCATGGGGTGATCCTAGTGCGCCTCTGGCGTCATTGCCGGACGAAGGCCCGGGGGCATCTCGGCGCCCCCGGGCACGATGACAGTTATTCCTGGATGTAGGTGTAGGTGAGCGGAATGCCGCCCCACGCGCTCGGCTTGAAGTTCTTCAGCCGATCGCTGTAGGCCGCGATCGCCTTTCCGAAGTGCAACACCATCACCGGTGCCTCGTCGTTGACGATGTTCGTCGCCTCGATCAGCAGTTCGCGCCGCGCCGCCTCGTCGAAGGTGCGCTTCGCCTCGGCGTTGATCTCGTCGAGCGCCGGGTTGCAGTACTTCATGTCGTTGAACCCGACCTGGTACTGCGCGCAGCCGAACATCGCGTCCTGGATGAAGGTGGCGTCCCAGCCGAAGCCGTACGCGGCGATGGCGTAGGTCGGATTGGTGGTGGTCGCCTCGATCAGCGCCGGGAACTCGAGCGCCTTCGGGGTCATGTCGACGCCAATGGCTTTCCACGCGTCCTGGATGTACGCCGCCATCTGGTCGCTGGTCGGCGAGCCGGACGGGTAGAGGTACTCGAAGGACATCGGGACCCCGTCCTTGTCGACGATCCCGTCGCCATCGGTGTCAGTCCAGCCAGCCTCCGCCAGCAGCGCCTTCGCCTTCTCCGGATCGAAGGTGTAGACGGTGGTCATCTCCTCCGGGGCGTAGGCATAGGAAATGACCGGCTGCGTACCGACCGCCACCTCGGCGTAGTCGAGCAGGATGTCCTTCACGATCGACTCGCGATCGAGCGCGTAGAACAGTGCCTGCCGCACCCGCTGATCCTCGAACATCGTGGTGACCTCGGGATCGAGGTTGTACTCGAGGTAGGTGAAGCCGCGGGTCGGGTAGATCTCGATGTCGATCCCCTCCACCGATTCCACCGACTCGACCTCTGCGGGCTCCAGCCCGGCGACGTCGACCTCGCCGTTGATCAGCGCGTTGACGACCGCGGTCTGGTCCGGCCACACGACGCGGACGTAGGAATCGATGTACGGCACCTTCCCGTAGTACTCGTCGTTGCGGTTGACGGTGATGCTCTCGCCCTGCTTCCACTCACCGTAGGTGAACGGTCCGGAGCCGACCACGCGACTCGGGTCGGCTCCGGTCGCGCCGGGATCCGTCGCCCAGTCAGCCGCCGGGATCGATTCCCAGATGTGCTTCGGGATCACCCACAGCACGATGTCGTAGAGGAAGGTGAAGAGCGGCTCATTCGCGACAATCTGCACGGTGTGGTCATCGATTTTCGACCACTCCTTCGCGGCAGCCAGGAACGACCCGGTGTAGACGCTGCCCGTCTCTTCGTTGGCGAGCGCGTCCAGCGAGAAGATCACGTCGTCCGCGGTGACCGGGGTGCCGTCGTGCCATTTCGCGTCCTGATTCAGGAAGAAGGTGTAGGTGACGCCGTCCTCGGCGATCTCCCAGCTGTCGGCGAGGCCGGTCGGGGCCGGCTGGCCGCTGGTCGGGTCACCGCCCACCAGTTGGTCGTAGATCAGGCCGGCGATGCCCAGCGAGTCCGCCTCCTCGGCGAGGAGCGGCATCAACGTCTGGATATCCGCCACGCCGGAGTCGATGAACGTCCCACCGGGCGTCCCCTCGACGATGCCGAGTTCCTCGATGATCTGCGCCTCGAACTCCTCGCGGGTGAGGGACTTCACCACCTCGCCGGTTGCGGCCGGGGTGGCATCTTGCGCAAACGCGGCCATCGGCATGCGCAGCAGACCGGTCGCGGCGCCCATCACCGCAGCGTTGCGCATCAGGCGTCGTCGGGTGGTGTTCATCGTGGCTCCTCCTCGTCACGGGTGGGGCGATCGCCCCGGCGGAAGCTCCCACGGCGGCGCCGTTGCCGGGTGGGGCGGGGACCGGTGGACACGTCACGCGTCCGCCGGTCCCCGAGCAGGCTGCTGGCCTACTCCTCGATGTACATGTAGTTGACCGGGATGCCGCCCCACGCGCTGGGGGAGATGTTCTTCAGCTTCTTGTTGTACGCGGCGATCGCCTTGCTGAAGTGGGTCACGAAGACCGGCAGCTCGTCGTTGACGATGTTCGTCGCCTCGACCAGCAGCTCGCGGCGGGCCGCGTCATCGAAGGTGAGCTTCGCCTCGGCATTGAGCGCGTCCAGATCCGGGTTGCAGTACTTCATGAAGTTGAACCCGACCATGTACTGCTCGCAGCCGAACATCGCGTCCTGGATGAAGGAGGCGTCCCATGAGAAGCCGAGCCCGACCATCTCGAACGTCGGGTTGGTGGTGATCATCTCGACCAGCGCCGGGAAGTCCATCGCCTCCGGCGTCATGTCGACCCCGATCGCCTTCCACGCATCCTGGTAGTACGCCGCGAGCTGATCGCTGGTGGCGGAGCCCGAGGGGTAGTTGTAGGTGAAGGAGAGCGGCGTGCCGTCCTTGTCGACGATGCCGTCGCCATCGGTGTCGGTCCACCCCGCCTCGGCCAGGAGCGCCTTCGCCTTCTCCGGGTCGTAGGAGTAGGTGATGTCCATCTCGTCCGGCGCGTAGGCGAAGGAGATCACCGGCTGGGTGCCCTTCGCGACTTCCGCGTTGCCGAGGAGGATGTCATTCACCACCGAATCGCGGTTGAGGGCGTAGAAGAGCGCTTGGCGCACCTTCACATCCTGGAAGAGCTCGGTCACGGTCGGATCGAGGTTCGGCACCACGAAGGAGAAGCCACGGGTCGGGTACTTGACTATCTCGATGGAGTCGTTCTCCGCGACCGCCTTCTCGTCAGCCGGCTCGAGCCCGGCGATGTCGACTTCCCCGTTCAGCAGCGCGTTCACCACAGCCTGCTGATCCGGCCACACGATGCGGATGTACTCGTCGATGTAGGGGACCTTGCCGTAGTAATCGTCGTTGCGGACGAGCGTCTGGCTCTCGCCCTGCGCCCACTCCTTGAACTTGAACGGGCCGGATCCGACCACCATCGCCGGATCGGTGCCGTTCGCGCCGCCACTGGTCGCCCAGTCGGCCACCGGGATCGGCTCCCAGATGTG
This sequence comes from bacterium, assembly GCA_029977305.1. Lineage (GTDB taxonomy): Bacteria > Chloroflexota > Chloroflexia > Thermomicrobiales > UBA6265 > CADCWF01. The sequence goes on from JAPOLF010000051.1 coordinate 10,958, forward strand.
CTTCGGGATGACCCACGACACGAGGTCGTAGAGGAAGGTCACCTGCGGCTGCTTCGCGACGATCTCCACGGTGTGGTCGTCGATCTTGCGCCATGAGTCGGTGGCATCCATGAACATGCCCATGTAGACGCTGCCGACCTCGGGGTTGGCGAGCGAATCGAGGGAGAAGATGACGTCATCGGCGGTGACCGGGGTGCCGTCGTGCCACATCGCGTCCTGATTCAGGTAGAAGGTGTAGGTGATGCCGTCCTCGGCGACCTCCCAGCGATCGGCGAGGCCATTCGGCGCCGGCTGCCCGGTGATCGGGCTGCCGCCGACCAGCGAGTCGTAGATCAGCCCG
>JAPOLF010000052.1 GCA_029977305.1 bacterium
CGTTTGCCTTCTCCGAGGTTAACAACGCACAGCCCCATGTTGATGAATGGACAGAGGCCCTCCGCAGCCAGTTCTCCTCCACGCCCGACCCTGATGTGTGGTTGGAAGGGGAGGCCGTTGCGGTTGCAACGCGGTTCGGCCAGGTCGGTCGCGAGACGGAGGCGGTCGAGGCCGCGGGTCCCGGGGAGGATGTGGCGGTCATTGACCATCGTCACGGAGCAGCCGCTTCCGATACGGTCGAGCGCCTGCGCGAGGCGGTGGCCTCCCAAGGCGGACCGATCGACGGGATTAGGATCGCTGAGGTCCCGTTCCCGCTCGCTGGGAGCGATGTGCCCCAAACCTGCCGCACCTGTCGCGACTTTCGCCCGGGTGAGGGGCGGGGCGTTGGGTGGTGCGCCAACCAATGGGCGTTCACCCATCATCAGGTGGTTGCGGCGGACGAACCGGCTGCCTGTCTCTCAGCGATCGGTTCCTGGTGGCTGCCATCCGACGAGTTCGCACTCGCTTTGGGCGACATCTCCGCGCATGGGAGCCCAACCCCCTTCCTTGATCGCTGGCTCCCGAGCCGCGAGGGGGCAGAGGAAGCGGAACGAAAACCCTCGTAATCTGGTACCATTTTCTCGCAAGGCGTGGGATTTACCGCGATAAGGTCAGTGACCTGTCGTCACTTCCTGTGCTGAGAAGGGTCGAGGTTCGTCGTGCCCGTCATCCGGCGCTTGGCCGTTCGACTCGTATCGCTGCTGCATCCGATGGAGACCCATGGGCGTTTTCGGGGACACATTCCGCCAAGCGCGCACGGAGAAAGGCGTCTCACTCCGAGACGTTGAACAAGCCACGCGCATCAATCGGCACCACTTGCAGGCGATTGAGGACGAGCAGTTCGCTCTCCTTCCGCCGCTGATCTATCAGCGTGGGATTGTCCGCAATTACGCGACCTACCTCGGCATCGAGCCTGGCAAAGCCTTGGCACTCTTTGAAGAGGCGAGGGGAGCAGAGGCGCCATTTGCGGTCGTCCCGTCCGTGAAGCCGACCGGCGTGCCAACGCATTGGTCCCCGAATTTCGCGATCATCGCGTTCATGGTGGTCATGAGCGCCATCGTGTTCGCGTGGATCTACAGCATCTCGTTCAATGACACGCCGACAGTCACCTCGCTTCCTGAGGTGGTGCCCACCGTCACCCCGAGTGCCGACCAATCGCTCAGCGTGCCGACGCCGACCGTGGCCGTGGTGCAGCCGCTCCCCGCGGTCGAGCCACAACCGGGTCAAGTGACGACCATCGCCCAGCCGGTGCAACCCCTTGCCACCCAACCTGCAGTCAGCGCGTTGCCGACGGTTGGCATCGCCACCGTGGTTCCCGCGACGGGCGTCAATGCGCAGGCCACCGCTGCGGCCGCGCCGCCCACCGCCACGCCGGTCGGTGGCCTTGCCCAGCCGACTGCCCCTGCCGCACAACAGGATCAATCGACGCAGGCAGTCCCGCAGGGCCAAGGTGCGACAACGATTCGCGTCACAGCCACCGGTGGCATTTCGCTCTACGTGGTGGGTGATGGAAACGTCTTGTTTGATGGGTGGCTCGAGCCAGGCACCACGACGCAATGGTTCAACGCCAACGCCTTCGAGGTGACCACCTCAGATGGAAGTCTGACCCAATTCGAGAATGCCGCGAATGGCAACGTCTTCTTCATGGGCTACGGACCGAACGAGACGTACTACCTCGCCAACTGAGGCGTTCCGCCGAGCAGGCCCGGTCGTGGATGCGCCACAGCGAGATTGATGCACTTCGGCACCAGGTTCATGGTCGTCGGAGTCCAGCCGTGGACATCGCCATCGAGCTGCACCGGGACGGGCTGATCGGATTCGATCGTCACCTGCCGGGCCTTGAACATCAGCATGTCCGGTGAACCGGGCAATCGGAATGCGGCAAGACGGGCGACCGTTCGGGCGATCGCCGCTTGGTCCAGCGCGGTGAACACCAGCACGTCAAACACGCCGTCATCGGGTCTGATCGAAGGGTCCAGCGTGATCCGCGGATGGATCACCGATCCGCCATTGGCCACCAGCACCATCGGAGCGACCACCTCGAGCCGTTCGGATTCCGTGGTGATGGTGAAGTGTGTCGGCGGCAGGCGGAGCGCCTCGAAAGCCGCTGGCACATAGGCGACCCAGCCGACCCGCCGCTTGAGTTCGCGATCCGCCATGGTGAAGAAATGGGCGTCGAGCCCTGCCCCGGCCATGTGCAGGAAGTAGCGGTCCCCGACGAGCCCGGCATCGCGCCGAACGATGCGATGCGGGCCGAACAGTCGCTGAACTGCAGGGCCCAACGCGAGCGGGACGCCAATCTCCTGCGCCACGATGTTGGTCGATCCGGCGGGGAGGATGGCAAGCGGCGTGGACGATCCGATCAGCCCGGTCGCCACATCGGCCACCGTGCCATCGCCGCCCGCCGCAACCATCAGATCCACCCCAGCAAACCGTCGTGCAACCTCCGCGCCACCACCGGGTTCCGGAATCTCGACCAAATACAGGTCCACCCCGTCCGGGCACGATGCAGCCACCGCGCGTCGCACAACAGATGCGGATCTCCTGGTTGAGGGATTGATCGCCACTGCCACCGTGCGCGGCGCAGGACGCTGTTCTCCGATTTCGGCGTCCGTGGAATGCATCAAGGATTAGGCCGTCCGTTGTCCCTGGTCTTCCGGGCCGAACATTTTGGAGATGATGTAGTTGGTCGCCCATGTTGCCGCTGCGGCCAACACCAAACCCAGGATGCCCCGGGCGAGATTCCTTGCCATCAAGTCCTCCTCATCACGTGTGGCACGTTCTATGGCGTGCGAGTCGCAAGTGTAGTGCCCGTGGAACGACCGGGCCTCACCGCCGTGGGCGACGGGAGAGCCAGAAGATCGGCACTACCACCAACAGGAAGAGCAACGTCAGATCCACCACGGTGATGCCCCCGATGAGGGAGGCCGATCCTCCGGGGAGCGCATCGAACGGCAGGGCCAGATAGTCGGTGGCGGTGTAGACGATCCGACCTGACCAACCGTTCCGACCGATGCCCATGATGTCGTACACGCAGCGAATGATCGTCATCGCGGCAAGCAAGGCCAGCAACGTGAGTCCCAATTCCGTCGCCAGGGGTGACCCGAGCACTCGTTGGGATCGTCTCCGCGATCGCGGGGCGGAACTCATCACCGTGTTCCTCGCCTTGCACCTGCCGCGGTGCGACTTGCCTTCGGCCCATCGTCGTGGTCATCGCATGCCCGTGATCGGGATGCTACCCGATTGGCGTGTGGTGCCTCCTGACGACGCCCTGCCGAGAGGCAACGTCTCAGTGGTGCCGGGACTTGACGCCCGACACCGACGGGGTACAGTCCCCCTCCAACGGGAAGGTATGCCCGTTCGCCTGGCGGAAGGACGGCTCATCACATGGACACGAGGGGCGCACCCGAACATCACCACGTCACGCCCGTCCTTCAGGCGCGCGGAATCGTGAAGCACTTCGGCGCGGTCAAGGCGCTGAACGGGGTGGACTTCACCGTCAATCCCGGAGAAGTGGTCGCCCTGATCGGCGACAACGGTGCCGGCAAGTCGACCTTGGTCAATGTCCTCACCGGCGTTATCCCGCATGACGAAGGAGAGATGATCTTCGACGGCGAGGTGGTCCACTTCAGTTCGCCCCAGGATGCGCGCGATCACGGTATCGAAACGGTGTACCAGGACCTCGCCATCGCTCCCCACTTGGATGCGGTGGCGAACATCTTCCTCGGCCGGGAAAAGCGGATGGGTGGCATCGCCGGCTTCTTCGGATTCCTCGACAACAAGGGGATGACCGAGGAGACAATCGAAAACCTCCATCGCCTCAATGTCCGGGTGCCGCAACTCGGCAGGCGGCTGGTCACCCTCTCCGGCGGTCAGCGACAGGGCGTCGCCGTCGCCCGGGCAGTCATGTGGGCCAGCAAGATCGTCTTCATGGACGAGCCCACTGCGGCACTTGGCGTTGCCCAGACCCAGAGCGTGCTGCATCTCATCAAGGAGGTGCGCAACACAGGCACCCCCGTCGTGTTCATCAGCCACAACATGCCCAACGTGTTCGAGGTCGCCGATCGCATCGTGGTGCTCCGATTGGGCGAGGTCGTTGCGGAGCTCGATCCGAAGACGGCAACGATCGACGACGCGGTGTCTGCAATGACTGGTTCCTCGCGCAAGATCGCGTCGGCAGGGGGTAGGTGAGATGGCGAGCCAACCCGAGCAAGCGAAACACGAGGAAAAACCGAAGCGCTCGCTGACCAGCGTCCTCGCGAACTCCTTCACCCTGGTGATTCTCGCCATCATCGTGCTCGTCTTCACGGCGTTGAAGGGCACGACGTTCCTGAGCCTCACCAACTTCAACAACATCCTGGTCGACACGTCGCAACTGTTGTTGCTGACTATCGGTGTCACCTTCGTGATCATCACCGCCGGCATCGATCTCTCGATCAGCTCCATTCTGATTCTCTCGGCCGTCGTGGCGGCAAAAGTCATGATTCGCTATTCCGGCACCTACGAGCAGACCTCCAACTATGAGTTCCCCACGCAGAACATCGGCATTCCGCTTGGCTTGCTTGCCGGCGTGTTGGTCGGCATCCTCTGTGGCATCACCAACGGCCTGATCATCACCAAGCTGCAGCTGCCGCCGTTCATCGTCACGTTGGGGACACTTGGGGTGTATCTCGGCTTCGCGCAACTGCTGACGGGGGGCACCACCGTCGCCGGCGTCCCTCCGGCGATCCAGAACGACATCGGCCTCCGCAACCTCTGGCCAGCCGGATTCCTCGGGGTGAATTTCCGCCTGATCCCGCCCATGGTGATCGCCTTCGTGATCGCAGGGATTTCCGCGGTGGTCCTCTCCCGGACCAGATTTGGGCGCTACACCTACGCCATCGGTTCAAACGCCGCCGCAGCTCGCCGCGTCGGGATCAACGTGGACTGGCACCTGCTGAAGATCTACACCGTCAGTGGTCTGCTCGCCGGGATCGCGGGGATTTTCGACCTCATGCGGTTCGGCACCGCCTCCGTCGGCACGCACCAGGCGGACAACCTCGCTGCCATCTCTGCGGCCGTCATCGGCGGCACCAGCCTCTTCGGAGGCTTGGGGACCATCGGTGGATCGGTGATCGGTGCCTTCATTCCGGTCGTGCTTCGCAACGGATTGGTAATCACCGGTGTCCAGTCGTTCTGGCAGAACGTGGCCGTCGGCGTCGTCCTGATCGTCGCGGTCTGGTTGGATCAGCGCCGCCGGAAGGCCGAAGAGCGTATCTGACGTCACACCGCCGTGCGCACGGTCACTTGCGGTCTCGCGCTGATCGCTCTACGATCCCCGCTCGGCCGCACGTCGCGGCTAGACCCCGTCCCTCGAGGCGTGCTCGAGGGGAACTTCCAAGGAGGAAGCCCGTGGACGATATTCGGATTTCTCGACGCGGAGTGATCCGCACCAGCGCGGGCGCGGCGATCGGCATGTCGCTGTTCGGCGTTCCGGCGATGAGGAGCGTGTCGGCTGATCATGGGCCGATCCGCATCGTCTTCATTCAGGGCGTCATCGGCGACAACTTCTACATCACCATGGACTGCGGCGCGCAGGCCAAGGCGGCTGAGCTCGGCAACATCACCGTCGAGACCCAGGGCCCGGAGCAGTTCGACCAGACCCTCCAGACCCCGATCCTCAACGCCGTGATCCAGACCAAGCCGGACGCCATCATGATGGCCCCGAACGATGTCAAGGGCATGATCGCCCCGATCCAGGCGGCGATTGACGCGGGCATCCCGGTCCTCTGCGTCGACACCTCGATCGACAGCGACATCCAGATCGCCGACGTCTCCACCGACAACGCCGAGGGTGGCCGCTTGGCTGCTCGCGGTCTCGCGGAGGCTCTCGGTGGCAAGGGCAAGGTGATGGTCATCAACACCAAGCCCGGCATCTCCACCACCGACGCCCGTGGCGCCGGCTTCAAGGAGGAGATCGCCAACTACCCCGACATCGTCTTCGTGGGTGAGGAGTTCTGCGACAACGACGCCAACAAGGCGGCCGCCATCGTCAGCGCCAAGCTCCAGTCCGATCCGGACCTGAACGGCATCTTCGGCACCAACCTCTTCTCGGCGCAGGGTGCCGCCGCTGGCGTTCGCGAGCAGGGCAAGACCGGTGCGGTCAAGATCGTCGGCTTCGATGCCGGCCCGCAGCAGGTTCAAGACCTCAAGACCGAGGTCGTCGACATGCTGATCGCGCAGCACCCGGGCGAGATCGGCGAGGTCGCCGTTCAGCTGATCCACGACTACCTGAGCTCGGGCAAGCCGCTCGATCCGAAGGAGTACGTGACCGGCGCGACCATCATCACCCGCGAGAATCTCGACACCGACGAGGCGAAGCAGGCCCTCTACGTGGCGGACTGCTCTGAGTACACCCTCACCGGTGCGGCCCCCAGCCCGGCGGCGACCCCGTCGGCCTAGGCGTTTTCGCCGAATAACAACGAAAACCGGACTTCCCGGGGCGGCCATCGCGGCTGCCCCGGGTCGTTTTTTCGGATTCAAACGGCTGAAATCTGGGCAAGGTTGACGAGATCGCGATTCGTTGCTACCATTAGCGTTCGACCTAAGGGGAAAAGTGCGTCCTCTTGGGGACCGAAAGGGAACAAACTCCTGCTGGGCATGGTGTGCGGGCCAGCAAACCAAAGAATTCCAAGACTGGGGAGGGGGAGGTTTTCGCCCTCCCGTTCGGCGTTTCCCACCTAATCGCACGTTTGGAGCGGTTGGACGCCTCGTGGATCAGTGACGACACGGGGACCAGTCGACGATGCATGGCGACCGCCCGCTGGCGCGGGCAGACCTCGGGACGAGCCTGGCTCGGCACGAGAACACTGGAGGGTAGTTGATCGTGGTTGTGGCAACGAAGCGCGGAATTGGCGTTGACGAGGCTGCCGAGAAGCGGCAGCGCAAGGTGATTTCGAACACCGGCATGGGGCGGAAGTCCTATGCCCGCATCCCCACCGTGTGGGAGATGCCGAATCTCGTCCAGGTCCAGGTTGAATCCTTCAAGTGGTTCCTGGAGGAGGGACTGGGGGAACTCCTCAAGGAGATCTCCCCGATCACCGATCACCACAACAAGCTGGAACTCCGGTTTCTCGACTACCGTTTCGAGGAGCCGTGGCAGCGCATGCCCAAGGGTGAGGAGCAGGAGCGCGCCAAACACGATCCGCGCATCGTGGAGGCTTACTGCCGCGAGCGCGACATCACCTACGCCGCGCCGCTCAGGATCACCGCTCAACTCATCATCAAAGAAACGGGAGAAATCAAGGAGACCGGCCCGGACGGCATCTTCCTCGGCGATTTCCCGTTGATGACCAGTGACGGCACCTTCATCATCAACGGCGCCGAGCGCGTGGTGGTGTCGCAGTTGGTCCGCTCGCCGGGCGTCTATTTCGAGCGAAACGCCGATCCCGCCACGGGCAAGGCCCTCGCCACGGCGAAGCTCATCCCGAATCGCGGCGCCTGGCTCGAGTTCGAGACCTCCAACCGCGACGTGATCTCGGTGAAGGTCGATCGCAAGCGCAAGATGCCGGTCACCATTCTCCTCCGCGCCCTCGGCTACGAGAGCGATGAGCAGTTGATGCGCCTGTTTGAGGATGTCGACACCAATCCGGATCGCCGGTTCATCGCGACCACGATCGAGAAGGAGCAGACGCGCACCCGTGACGAGGCGCTGCTCGAGCTGTACCGCCGCATCCGCCCCGGGGACCCGCCGACCCGCGAGAACGCCAACAACCTGCTGCAAAACCTCTTCTTCAATGATCGCCGGTATGATCTGGCCAAGGTGGGGCGCTTCAAGCTAAATGCGCGGCTTCGCCCCGATTGGGCTGAGGCCGACAAGCCCAGCACCCAGATCCTCACTAATGACGATCTCATCGAGATCATCAAGGAGATGATCCGCCTTTCCAATGGATTGGGGGATGCGGATGATATCGACCATCTCGGCAACCGCCGCGTGCGCGCCGTGGGCGAACTCATCCAAATGCATGTTCGCACCGGGTTCCAGCGGTTGGAGCGTGGCATCCGTGAGCGCATGACCATCCAAGACCTGGAGACGGTCACGCCGCAGGGCCTCATCAGCACGACCCGCCCGGTGATGGCCGCCGTCCGCGAGTTCTTCGGCGGCAGCCAGCTCTCCCAGTTCATGGACCAGACCAATCCTCTCGCGGAGCTGACGCACAAGCGACGCCTCTCCGCGCTCGGGCCTGGCGGCCTCAGCCGTGATCGCGCCGGATTCGACGTGCGAGACGTCCACCCGTCGCACTACGGCCGCATCTGTCCGATCGAGACGCCGGAAGGGCCGAACATCGGCCTCATCGGCTCACTCGCGACCTACGGGAAGATCAATCAATTCGGGTTCATTGAAACCCCGTATCGTCGCATTGTTTCAAACGTGATGATCGATGATCCGATCATCGACCTGAATGGCCGGACCTTGCGCGATGAGGTCGTCGATCCGAAGTCGGGCAAGGTCATTGCCGCGGCCGGCACGAAGCTCGACGAGAAGGTCCTGAAGGCGATCCGCGGCGCCGACATCCGGATGGTGCGCATTCGCCCGGTTGCCACCGAGGTCATCGACTACCTCTCGGCGGATCGCGAAGACAAGCACAAGATCGCCCAGGCGAACACGCCGTTGGCCGCCGATGGCGAGTTGATCCCCGATCAGGTCACCGTTCGAGACGCCGGTGGGCACTCGTTCCCGATCGTGTCGACTGAGCTGGTGCAGTACATGGACGTCTCGCCGAAGCAGGTGGTCTCGGTCGCGACGGCCCTGATCCCCTTCCTCGAGCACGATGACGCGAACCGTGCGCTCATGGGTGCGAACATGCAGCGCCAAGCGGTGCCGCTTCTCCGCCCGAAGTCCCCGGTGATCGGCACCGGTGTCGAGTACCAAGCCGCCCGTGACTCCGGGCAGGTGATGGTCTCGAATCACGACGGTGTGGTGAAGGCGGCCTCGTCTCGCCAGGTGGTGATCACCGACGCGAGCGGCGAGGACCACACCTACAACCTCCAGAAGTTCATCCGCTCGAACCAGGACACCTGCATCAACCAGCGCCCCATCGTGCGCCGTGGCGACACGGTGGAAGAGGGGCAGGTCATCGCGGATTCCTCCTCCACCGAGGGCGGCGAGCTCGCCCTCGGGCAGAACGTGCTTGTCGCGTTCATGCCATGGGAGGGTGGCAACTTCGAAGACGCCATCCTCATCAGCGAGCGGTTGGTCAAGGATGACGTCTTCACCTCGATTCACATCGAGAAGTACGAGACTGAGGCCCGCGACACCAAGCTCGGTGAGGAAGAGATCACACGCGACATTCCGAACGTCGGTGAGGAATCCCTCGCCAACCTCGACGAGAACGGCGTGATCCGCATCGGCGCCCAGGTTGGCCCAAATGACATCCTCGTCGGCAAGGTCACCCCGCGTGGTGAGACCGAGCTGAGCGCGGAAGAGCGACTCCTCCGCGCGATCTTCGGCGAGAAGGCGCGTGAGGTGAAAGACACGTCGCTGCGCGTGCCGCACGGCGTCCACGGCAAGATCATCGACGTCAAGATCTTCCGCCGCGACGAGAGCCCGGACCACGAGCTCCCGGCCGGCGTGAACCAGATGGTCCGCGTCAGCATCGCCCAGAAGCGGAAGATCTCCGCGGGCGACAAGATGGCCGGCCGCCACGGCAACAAGGGCGTCATCTCCCGGGTCCTCCCGGTGGAGGATATGCCGTACCTGCCCGATGGCACGCCGGTGGACATCATCCTCAACCCGATCGGCGTCCCCTCGCGCATGAACCTCGGCCAGGTGCTCGAGACGCACCTCGGTTGGGCGGCGATGCGCAGCGGATTCAAGGTCGCCACCCCGGTCTTCGACGGGGCCTCCGAGCCGGAGATTCGCGACGCGCTCCGCGAGGCAGGCCTGCCGGAGGACGGCAAGGTCGACCTCTATGACGGTCGCACCGGCGAGAAGTTCGATCGCCCGGTGACCGTCGGCGTCATCTACATGCTGAAGCTCGCCCACCTGGTGGAGGACAAGATCCACGCCCGGTCGACCGGCCCGTACTCGCTGGTCACCCAGCAGCCGCTCGGTGGCAAGGCGCAGTTCGGCGGCCAGCGCTTCGGCGAAATGGAAGTCTGGGCGCTCTACGCCTACGGCGCGGCCTACACGCTCCAAGAAATGCTCACGGTCAAGTCGGACGACACCGTCGGCCGCGTCAAGACCTACGAAGCGATCGTCAAGGGCGAGGAAATCAAGGGCGCGGGCGTGCCTGAGTCCTTCAAGGTGCTCGTGAAGGAACTTCGATCGCTCGGCCTTTCCATCGACGTCATCAACGACCTCGAGCAGACGATCGACTTCACCGAGGACAACACGCGAGACCTCTTGTCCAATCTCGATCGGATCAATCTCAGCGGATTCGAGAAGACGGCGGACTAAGCAAACGGCACACCATCCCGCGTCGCCGCGGGTGCGAACCGGAAGACCGGGCGCACCCGCGAGCGAAAACGGCGAGCGGAGGAACACTGATGGATTTTGACAACGACGTTCCGAATTTCGACGAGCCGGATTTCCGTCCGGTGCAGCGCCCGATGATCGAGGGACTCGATCAGGGCATGGGCATCGGTCGCCCGTCGCGCAGCGAAGGCCCGCGCGGAGGCCGTGTCAATCAACTTGATGTCAACGACTTCGACGCGATCCGGATCACGCTCGCCTCGCCCGAGGCGATTCGCAGTTGGTCCTTCGGCGAGGTCACCAAGCCCGAGACCATCAACTACCGCACGCTCAAGCCTGAGCACGGCGGCCTTTTCTGCGAGCGCATCTTCGGCCCCACCAAGGACTGGGAGTGCTACTGCGGCAAGTACAAGCGCATCCGCCACGCCGGCACCGTCTGCGACAAGTGCGGCGTCGAAGTGACGCGCGCCAAGGTGCGACGCGAGCGCATGGGCCACATCGAGCTCGCCGCGCCGGTTGCTCACATCTGGTACGTGAAGGGCACCCCGAGCCGACTCGGCATCCTCCTCGACGTCACCCCGCGCAACCTTGAGCGGGTGCTCTACTTCGCCTCCTACCTCGTCACCGAGGTTGACCCCGAGGCGCGCCTCGTCGCCCTGACGGAGATCAACGAGAGCAGCGAAGAGGACGTTCAGGACA
>JAPOLF010000053.1 GCA_029977305.1 bacterium
CACTCTGGCACCTCCCCGAGTGACGCTGAAGTGTACCCGTTCCGTGATGCAGGCACAAACCGGGCGGCAGGCGGTAGACCGTGGGGCGGCCGCTCGGTGACAATCCGGCAGAGCCATTCACATGATGCGGTTCACGTGGCGAATCCGCGGGGAAGAGGACCGGTATGTTCAGGATGCTCGGGCAGTTGGGGCCGGCAGTGCGGAATCGGCGGCGGACGATGGTTCCCATCGCGGTGCCTCTGGCGGTCGTGATCGTGGTGCTGCTCGCCGCAGTCCTGACCGGAAACGCCGGGGCGGCGGACAGCAGGTTGGCGCCGGTCGTCACCACCGTGTCCAGTGAGGCTGACGGGCCGGAGGTGGTGACCGTCGGAGCGTACATCAACGACATTCAATCGCTGGACCTGCGGAACTACACCTACCGGGTGGATTTCTACCTGTGGTTGAAGTGGGATGATCCGGAGTTTGATCCGGCACTGACGCTCGGGCAGGTGAACCCGTTCAATTACCACGACTCGGTGGAGAAAGTGCTCTACGACGAGCCGATCCAGTTGGAGGACGGGCAGTACTACACCGCGATTCGCTATCTCGGGGAGTTCAGCACGAAGATGCCGTTGGCGGATTTCCCGTTCGACGACCAAGTGCTCTCGATAAAACTCGAGGACGAATCGTACGACTCGTCCGGGGTGGTGTACGTCCCCGACAAGGAACCGGTGGTGCTGGACAAGCATCTGCTGCTGCCGGGTTACAACATCATGCAGCCGACCATGCACATCGAGGATTTCGTCTACGACTCGACCTTCGGATTTGAGGGAGCGGCTGCCTCGTCGTACTCGCGGATCACGATCGAGGTGCCGGTGTCCCGACCGTGGTTCACGAACCTGATGAAGGTGCTGCTGCCCGTGTTGCTGGTGGCGGCGGTGGCGGCGATGGTCTTCTTCCTCGACCCGACGTACGTGGACGCACGTCTCGGCATGGGAATCACGGCGATGTTGACGCTGGTGGCGCTGCAGTTCACGACCGCCGCCGATCTGCCGCAGACCGAGTACCTGATGATGCTGGACGTGCTGTACATCATTGCGTACGGCTATGTGATGCTGGTTTTGGCATCGGTGGTGGCGACGTCACAACTGGCGAAGAAGGGCCAAGAGGACGCAGCGCTGGCGCTGGACAAGAAGCTCATGGTGCTGACGACGCTTGTCTATGTGGGTGCGCTGGCGCTGACGTTCTGGTTCTTCCTGCGCTAAGCGGAAGGTGACGTTGTTGAGGCTGGTCGATCGGATGTGGCGAGGCATCGCGGCTGCTGTTGTGGCAGTGGTCGTCATGTTTGGCTGCGTGCTGCAAAGTGGCGCGCAAGAGCCAGCGGCGACGCCTGTTCCGTCTCCAGCCCCCTACTCCGTCATTCCGACGAACGAGGCGCCAACCACGGTCAGTCTCGTGACCGTCGGCGTCTTCATCAATGACATCCAAGAGATCGACTTGAAGCAGGGCAGTTATCAGGTCGATTTCTATTTGTGGATGCGCTGGCGGAATCCCGATATCGACCCGGCCGACACCATCGAGTTGATCAACCCCTTCGAGCGGTGGGGCACCGTCACGGAGATGCTGTTTCCGCAACCGGAGGTGATGCCGGACGGATCCTTCTATCAGGTGATCCGGTATCAGGGGGATTTCGCGGCAAAGTTGCCGCTGCACGACTATCCGTTTGACGAACAAGAGCTGACGATCGAGCTTGAAGACCAAGTGCAGTCGACATCGACGCTGGCATATGTTCTTGACAAGGATCCTTTGACGGTTGACCACGAGATCTCGGTGCCCGGGTATGTCATCGGCACGCCGACGATCGAGGTGGTCACGGATCCCTACCTGACGACGTTCGGGGACGTGCGGCTCGCAGCGCCGGAGCCGTACTCGCGGATCATCGTCACGATCCCGGTGTCGCGACCGTGGAAGACGAGCATCGTGAGCACGATCCTGCCGATCCTGCTGGTGGTGGTGGTGGCGGTGCTGGTGTTCCTGCTGCACCCGAAGTACGTGGAACCGCGGGTGGGGATGGCGATCACGGCACTGCTGACACTGGTGGCCTTGGAGTTCACGACGGCGGCGGATCTGCCGTACGTCGAGTACCTGATCATGCTGGATCTGCTGTACCTGGTGTCGTTCGTCTATGTGCTGGTGGTGTTGGCATCGGTGGTGGCGACATCGTGGCTGATGTTGAAGAGACAGGATGACCAGGCACTGAAGTTGGATCGGCAATTGCTGCTGATCACGACGGTCGCCTATCTGGTCGCCATTGTGTTCACGATGTGGTGGTTCATGCGCTAGGGGCTGGGCGGAGAGGGCGAGATTCGAACTCGCGAGGCTTTCACCCGGCTGTTTTCAAGACAGCTGCCATCAACCACTCGGCCACCTCTCCGCTGACAAGTGTACGGGGCGGAGGCGGATCGGCTCAACCGAAAATCCTGCCGAGCACCGCCATGACGCAAAACGCGCCGCCCACCCAGAGTTCGATCTTGAGGCCGGTGCTTCCACGCGGGGCGACGCCGGTCTTCTCGGTGATGTCTTTGACCGTGCGAAGAAAGATGATGTTCGCGACCAATCCGGGGATGAGGACCAGGTAGAGCCCTGCGGTGACCCACACCGCCCAGCGGTAATCGGCGCGCTCGACCATGGGCTGGGTTCCGGCGATCGACATGGGGTACGGGGAGCCCGTGTTCACGATGTACACCTCGGTTTTCGCCGGGGCGGCCGGGGTGGGTTCGACCGGGACGGTGCCCGGGCTTGCGTTGCGCGGGGCGCCACAACTCGGGCAGTAGCGCATCCCGGTCTCGAGTTCGGCACCGCAGTTGAGGCAGAACATGGCGGCATCTACTCCGGTGATTGGCCAGATCTGACCGAAAGTGTACGCGATCGCGGTTGCCTGCTTGCGAGTGGAGTGGTAGGTTCTAGCCCCCGCGCTGACATGCGCCAGTGGTGATGATCCGCCCGCCATGGGGCGCGAGGGGCCTTTCGACGACGATGTCCATGGGGCGATGTGTATGAGCGCAGTGCAGCAATTGCCGGATCCGGGTTGGGCGGTGATCGGGGCGAACGGGGTGCGGCTGGGGATGGTCTCCGGATTTGCCCCGACCGCCGAAGCGCCCACTGAGTTGCTGGTGTTCTACGCGGACCGGGCGCAACTGATCCCGCGGGAGTTCCGACTGCCGATGAGCAGTGTCACGGGCATCGATCAGCGGGAAGTGCACGTCGCCGTCACCGCAGACGCCGTCTTGCACCTCGAGCACCAAGACGGCGAGTTCGGGGCCGGCGACGATTCCTGAGGTCCGCGGCGCGGATCGCCTGCGCTACCGTGCGGGACCGGCAGGGCGCCGCTTGCCGATCACCTCAAATCCCCCCATCTACGGCACCAAGATCTCCGGGACCCGGATGGTGCCGTCGGCTTGCTGGTTGTTCTCCATGATGGTGATCATGGTGCGCGGCAGCGCGAGGCCCGAGCCATTCAGGGTGTGGAGGATGCGCGGCTTTCCGCCTCCGGTCGGACGGAAGCGGATGTTGGCGCGCCGCGCTTGGAAATCCTCGAAGCGGCCGCACGAGGAGACCTCGAGCCACTCCTGCGAACCAGGGGCCCATGTCTCGAGATCGACCTTGTCGGCGGCGGCGAAGCCGAGGTCACCGGTGCTGAGTTGGAGCACGCGGTAGGGGACCTCGAGGAGGCGGAGAACGTCACTCGCCTCGCCAATAAGGCGCTGGTGCTCCTCGGCGCTCTTGTCCGGGTGGACGAACTTGACCATCTCGACTTTGTCGAACTGATACCCGCGCTTGATGCCACGGACATCACGGCCGGCGGAGATCTGCTCGCGGCGGAAGCATGGGGTGTAGGCCACGTGGTAGATCGGGAGTTCGGCTTCCTCGAGGATCTCGTCGCGGTAGAGGTTGGTGACGGGGACCTCGGCGGTGGGGATGAGCCACTTGTCCTCGTCGATGTCGCGGTAGAGATTGGCGGCGAACTTCGGGAGATTGCCGGTGCCCTCGAGGGTCTGGGCGTGGACCAGGTAGGGCGGGTAGACCTCCTGGTAGCCGTGGTCGCGGGTGTGGAGATCGAGCATCCAGGTGATGAGGGCGCGCTGGAGGCGGGCGCCATCGCCGCGGAGGAAGTAGAAGCGGGTGCCGGCGACCTTGACGCCGCGCTCGAAGTCGATGATGCCGAGGTCCTCGGCGATCTCCCAGTGCGGCTTGGGGGTGAAGTCGAAGGTGCGCTTGGCGCCGTGCTCGGAGATGACGACGTTGCCGGACTCGTCAGGGGCGACCGGCACGTGGGGCAGTGGCATGTTGGGGACGTGGAGCATGAGGTCGTGGAGGCGGGCGTCGACGGCCTTCACCTCTTCATCGAGGGCGGCGATGCGGTCACCGAGTTCGCGCATGGCGAGGATGAGTTGCTCGCGCTCGGCGGGGTCCTTGGCCTTGCCAACGTCTTTGGATCCGGCGTTGAGTTGGGCTTTGAGGGCCTCGACCTCGGTGAGCAGGGCACGGCGACGTTCATCGGCGGCGAGGATGGCGTCGATGGGGGCGTCGGTGTAGGTAGAGGCGATGGCGGCTTTGACGCGGTCGGGTTCTTCACGGATGAGTCGGAGATCGAGCACGGTCGACAGTCCTTCGGTGACGCCCACATCGGGGCACGGTAATCACAGCAACGCCCCGCATGATGCGGGGCGAGGGGGCGGCGCGCAACCTCGGCGGCAAGGCCGGGGAGGCGCGCCTAGCTAGAGCTGCGGGAGCGGCGGTCGTGGGTGGGAGAGCGGTGCGGTTTGAGTGGCTGGAATCCGGGAAGGAACTTGGCCCAGTCGTCATCGAGACGATCATCGATGCGCCGTTCGATGGTGTAGTAGAAACCGGCACGCGGTTCCTTCGGCGTGGTGCGGAGGGCCATCCGGGCTTCGTTGGGGAGGCGGCCGCCTTTGCGGTGGTTGCAGGTCTTGCAGGCGGCGACGAGGTTCTCCCACGAATGACCGCCCCCGCGAGATCGCGGGACCACGTGGTCGATGGTGAGGTCGTTGCCCTGCCGGCCGCAGTATTGGCAGGTGAAGCGGTCCCGAATGAAAACCTCGCGCCGGGTGAGTTTCACCTTCGGGCGAGGTTTGCTGATCTGGTAGGTCATTCGAATGACGGAGGGCGACTCGAAAATCCTGCTCGCCGACCTGAGGGCGCCGCGGGCGGTCTCGAGGACCTCCGCTTTGCCGTCGAAGACGAGCACGATGGCTCGTCTGACGTTGCAGACGTTTAAGGGTTCGTAATTCTGGTTCAGGACCAAGACTGCGCTGTTCACCCTGCCGATGCCTCCTCCGGGCTGACGATGCCCACGGGGATTCAGACGGATTCAGGGTTGCCGAGAACGCCTTCGCACGAGGTGTCGAGCAACCGACGGCCACGTTCGGATCTGGCGCCTGCGGGGTTCGAAGACGCCCGACTCGTTGCGCAAAACGTACCAAACCTTTGCCACCGAGGCAAGCGCGAGATTGTCGGTGCGCCCCTACCCGGCCGCGGCGACGAGGCGCCGGGCGGCACGGTTGTGGTCCTCGATGACCCGGGGGAGGTCCATGGTGGTGAGGTGGCCATCGCGGACGACGACCCGGCCGTGGACGATGGTGTGCCTGGCTCGGGTGGGCGAGGAGAAGAGCACGGCGGCGACCGGATCGCTGAGCGCACCGGCATAGGTGACGTCGCCGAGGTCGACAGTGAAGCAGTCGGCGCACATTCCGGGCCGGAGGGCGCCGATGTCGGTTCGGCCGAGGACGGATGCGCCGCCGAGGGTGGCGATCTCGAGGGCCTCACGGGCGGTCATCCATTCCGCGGCGCGGCGGGGGTCGCTGGTGAGGAGGTCGGTGTCGGGACCTTCCGGCGGGCGGAGGCCCATTTGGAGACGCGCAATGAGCATCGCCATGCGGGCCTCGAGGAGCATGTGGTTGCCGTCATTGCTTGCCGAGCCATCGACCCCGAGGCCGACCTTGACGCCGGCGTTGCGGTACTTGCGGACGGGGGCGATGCCTGAGGCGAGGCGCATGTTGCTGGAAGGGCAGTGGCAGACGCCAGTGCCACCGTGGGCGAAGCGTCGGATTTCGTCGTCGTTGACGTGGATGGCGTGGGCGTACCAGACGTCTCCCCCACCCCACTCGAGCGTCTCGAGGTAATCGACGGGGCGGAGTCCGAAACGGTCGAGGGTGAAGCGTTCCTCGTCGATGGTTTCGCAGAGGTGGGTGTGGAGGCGGACGTCGTACTCCCGGGCGATGGCGGCGGATTCGCGCATCAGAGAGGGGGTGACGGAGAAGGGGGAGCACGGGGCGAGAACAATTTGGAGCATCGCCCCGGGGGACGGGTCGTGATAGCGCTCGATGAGCCGGACGGAGTCGCGGAGGATGTGGGACTCGTCCTCGGTGCAATCGTCCGGGGGGAGGCCACCTTGGGATTCGCCGAGGGACATGCTGCCGCGGGAAGCGACGAAGCGCAGCCCACTGGCGCGGGCGCCGTCGATCTCGTCGTCGAGGCGGCAGCCGTTCTGGAAGATGTAGGTCTGGTCGAAAACCGTGGTGCACCCACTGAGGGCGAGTTCGGCGCAGCCGAGCATGACGGCGTTGCGAAGTTCGTCAGGCGTCTTGGCGGCCCAGATGCGGTAATGGACGCGGAGCCACGGAAAGAGGTTGGTGTTCTGCGCGGCGGGGAGGTTGCGGGTGAGGGTCTGGTCGAGGTGGTGGTGGCAATTGATCAGCCCGGGGAGGACAACCTGACCGCTGGCATCGATGACCTCGTCGGCAGTGGTGGGCAAATCCGAGGTGGGGCCGACCTGCTCGATGATGCCGTCACGAGCGAAGAACCCCCCATCGGGGATTTCGCGCCGAGCATCGTCCATGGTGACCAGGATGTCGGCATTGCGGATGAGCAGCGTGGGCATCTGAGCTACCTCCGACAGGACATGTACGCCATCCGATGGGCGGCGATGGTGGCGCGGCATGGCTATGCTACCGTAGGGTCAAGGCGGTAGGTGAACCGAGCACCGGGGAGTCAGGTTGGGGAGCGGACATGAGGATTGAGTGGGGGGTGTTCGCGATCGGGCTCGCCTTGGTGTGCTACTCGTTCGCGTCTGCGGTGCACATGTTCATGCTGCCGGGATCTTTCTCCGGGAACATCATCGTGCGCCTGAGTTTCCGCCAGATGCAAACGCTGATGCGGTTCATCGCGGGGTTTGCCCGGACCGAGAGCGGGCGAAACACGATTTTGGGGTTGTACGCGCCGGTCTGCCTGTTGGTCGCTTTTGCGATCGGGGTGGCGATCAACGGCCTCGGATTCGCGGCGATGTTCTACGGGATCGGGCAGCGGACGGTGAAGGAAGCGTTCGTGGCGAGCGGTTCCGCGCTCTCGACCCTCGGGTTCACGGAGTTTTCCGATATTCCGCCGACGGCACTTTCGGTGGTCGAGGCCTTGATGACGACGACCATGTCAGCGCTGTTGATCGGGTATCTGCCGACGGTGTACTCGGCGTACCTGAATCGTGAAAGTGCGATGACGGCGCTGCTGACGCGGCTCGGGCCGGTGAAGTCGTCGGTGGAGATCCTGACCGAATTCCAGAAGAGTCCGGGTTTGGAGCACCTCGGCCCGATGTGGAAGGACTGGGCGACCTGGCTGACGACCGTCGGGCAATCGCACACCTCGTTGTCGGGGGTCCTGTTCTTGCGTTCCCCGCGGGGCCGGGAGTCTTGGGTCACGATGACCGCGATGTTGATGGATGCGGCAGCATTGATGGCATCCGTGGTGGACCTACCGGTCGACAAGGAGGTCACGCACTGTCTGGCCGCGGGTGAGAACGCGCTGTGGACGATCATGGAGTCCATCCGATTCACCGGGAATCGGAATGCCACCTGGCCGGAGACCCCCATCGCGATCACGCGGCAGGACTTCGACACGGCGTGCGCGGAGATGGCGGCGGCGGGCATCCCGTTGAAGGCTGATCGGGACGTGGCATGGAAGGCCTATGCGGAGATCAGGGTGCGGTTTGATGCGCCGCTGATGGCGCTGCACCGATTGAAGCACCTTCCGACGCCGCACCTGATCGGGATGGACGATTCCGCGGATTTCGGGACGTTGAAGATCCCGGTGTTCGGTCGGCGGAGTTTGCACTAGGGGCGTCGGCGCGGCGCCTCAGGCACGACGGAAGTCGGAGGCGAACGCGATGAGCATGGCGGACCGGAGCGGATCCGGGCCTATGACGACCGATGCATCAGGACTGCAACGACGATTCCGGCTTGGCTACCTGGTGTTCCCCACCTTGGCGCTGATCGCCATCGGCGCAGCCGGTCTGCTTTGGATATCCATCTCGTCATTCACTGGCCCAAGTCCATGGGTGGTGGGCATCGCCCTGGTCATGTTCACCCTGATTGTGGGAGCGGCGTTGCGGCGGTGGGAGTGGCTGGTCGGGCCATGGATCGCCTCGTTTTTCGCTGGCGCTGGGTTCTACGCGTTCAATCATGACGTTACGGATGTCCCGACCAGCGTCACGTTGTTGGTGGCGTTGGCATTGTTCGTGGCGATCGGCGTGGCGTTGACGGTGGCCGCAGCGATAGGGGTCTGGTTCGGGCGGATATGGCATGGGCGCCAGTCCGCAGTCAGGAGGTAAAAGTCATGAGCACGGTGGGAAGTGAGTCATCGACCGGCGTCTCCCGTGAGGCGTCTCCTCCTCAAGGGATGGACATCGGCACACGGGTGTTGCTCGGGACGGGCGGTTTGCTGATTCTCTGCTGGTTGGGACTGACGTGGTATGACCGATCCAGCGGAACAACCGCTGTCACGATCAGTGCGGTCGTGATCTCCGCGGCCTACTGTCTCGCTGGTGGCCTGATAGTGCGCAGCTGGGGATGGCTCGCTGCGCCTTGGGTGGCAGCGTTGATCGGAATCATCGGATTCGGGGCGTTCATGGACGTTGATCCGGCCTACTCGACGGGACTCAAGATAGCGTTGCTGACCATCTCCTTCGGGGGTTGGGCGGTGATACTGACCGTGGCGACGGCTCTCGGCATCTGGATCGGGAAACGACGGTCAGCGAACCACGCGGCAGTTCCACCCACCACGGTCTGAGTTGTAGCGGCTGGTCGGCTCTTCGATGTCAGGCTCTGGCGGGTGGCGAGACGCTTCTGTTGATCCGCTGACGCTTCGACGATGGCTCGCTGCGACGGCCGTTTTGGCGTTCGCCGTCGGGGCGGTGCACTACGTGATCGCCACCTTTTTCCCGCCGGTGAGGCCCGACCTGCCGCGACTCGCCGCGGGAAGTGCTGTCACCGGGGTTGTCACATTGGTGATCGGGTATCGCCTGCGCAGCTGGTGGTGGCTGGCCGCTCCGGCGGTCATCGCGACGGCGGCGGTGTTCATCCTCACCGGAAAAGATCTTGTCACGGACAATCTTTCCCAGGCTGCGGAGCAGGTGTTCTTGTTCCGCGTGGGATTGTTCGGCGCGTGGTGGGTGGTGATGAGCGTGACGGCGGTGGTCGGGACGAGGTTGGGCAAGCGAGCGCTCCAATGAGCGGCGCTCGGGTGGTGCGGTGGCTGTGGTGGTCGGCCGCGATGGCGGTGGGGATCGGCGTCGGGTTCGTTGTGGCAACTGCCGCGCAATCGCCCTCCACCATCGGGGTGGGATTCGCCATCGCAGCGGTGGTCGCCGGGGTGATCGGCTGGAAGAGCCAGGAGTGGTGGTGCGTGGCATCGCCGCTGCTGGTGGTGCTGGTGCCGTTGGGGGCGGCGCTGGCACTCGCGATGGGCGATCCCGCGTTTCGCACGCAGGGACTGGCGAATCTGTTGGCGTTGCTGACGCTGCTGCTGATCCCGATTGCGGCGCTAATGGGTGCGGTGGCGATCGGGATCACGGCGCAGCGGATCGAGTGGAGTCGCTGGCGGCGGTGATCAGATCGAGACGCAGACGGGCGAGGCGTCTTCGCGGAGAACCGCCTCCTGCCGGAATTCGGCGATGAAGGCGGCGCGGATCTCCTCGATGCGTTGGCTGACATTCCGGGCATCGGCGATCGGGTAAGTGATCATGAGCATATGCGCATGTTCACGGACGAGGCCGGTGGTGCCGAGCCACTGCCCAGCGGCCTTTGAGACGGTCAGCCCGGTGGGAAAGCGCGGGGTGACAATGTGGTCGAGGAAGGAGTCCCACGATGTCTCGTCGATGTGATCACCATCGGGCGTGCTGAGGCCGAAGATGAGGGTGGTGCGGCCCCAGAGTTCGGCATGGCGACCATGGACTTCCTCCGGACAGGGATCGACGCCGTAGTTGTTGAGATACATGTGCTTAGGCGTCCTTCTGGAGGGCAGCGGTGATCGCGGCAATGTGAGCGGGGCGGGTGCCGCAGCACCCACCGATGACGGTGGCGCCGGCATCCCGCCACGCGAGGACCATGTCGGCGTAGCGATCGGGTTCGAGGTCGTCACGCAGCCCGAGGAGGCCGGAGGTGAGTGTCCAATTGGGGTCGATGTCGATGAAGGTGTTGGCGTAACCGCCGACGTTGGGGAGACCGCTGGCGACGAGGTCCGGCATGGCGGCGCCGATGCTCTCGGGCGCGCAACAGTTTGCGAGGACGCCATCAAGCGGAAGGTCACGGAGGGCGTGCACGGCATCGGCGACGGTTTCCCCGGAACGGAGTCGGCCTGATCGGTCTTCGTGGAGGGTGAAGCCGACCCAGACGGGCTTGCCGGTGCCGAGAGCGGCGGTTGCGGCGGAGCGCGCCTCGACGATGCTGCTCATGGTCTCGCAGATGAAGAGATCCACATACGGGGCGAGG
>JAPOLF010000054.1 GCA_029977305.1 bacterium
CGGAGGATCAAGGGATCTGGACGCTGGATGTGCCGACCTTCCCGGAGACGGTTCGGGCGTTCCACGAGGCGAACATCAACCTCCATGTGCATTGCAACGGCGACGAGACCGCACAGGCCACGATCGAGGCGATCGAGGCGGCGCTGATGGATCATGCCTGGTTGAACCACCGCCACACGATCCAACATGCGCAGTTGGTGAACCGGGCGCAATTGCGGCGAATGGCGAACGATGGGATCTGCGCCAATTTCTTCACCAATCACCTCTACTACTGGGGTGATCAGCATTATTCGACGACGGTGGGGCCGGAGCGGGCGAACCGGATGAATCCGGCCGCGAGCGCACTGCGGGAAGGGGTGAAGTTCTCCTTCCACTCCGACTCCGGGGTGACCCCGACCGGGCACCTGCACGTGATGTGGGTGGCGATGAACCGGGTGACCCCGAGCGGACGGGTGCTCGGGGAGCATGAGCGGATTTCCGCCTACGACGCGCTGCAGGCGGCGACCTTGGACGCGGCGTACCAGATCCACCTCGACCACGAGATTGGCTCGATCGAGACCGGGAAAAAGGCGGATTTCGCAGTGCTGGAGGAGAACCCGCTGGAGGTCGATCCGATGCGGGTGAAGGACATCGCGGTGTGGGGGACCGTTCTCTGCGGGGAGAAGCAGCCGGCGTAGACACCCGAAGCCTCCGAGCCCCGGAGCCAACAGCGCAGTCATGCGGGGTATGATCCCGGTGCAGGTCGGTGAGAAGGCCTGTGTTTGCGCTTGGTGCTTGGGAGGGACGAGGTGAACGCAGTACTCGCGGATCTCCTGCCGGCAGCGGTGGCGTTGATGCTGAGCATCATCGCGATCATTGCGATTGTGGTGATGCTGACCTCGACCGGCGGAAAGCAGAAAGCATGGTTCTTCCTGATCGGGTGGATGGCCGGGCTGATGGTGGTGCTTTCCATCTTCGGGATCGTGGGCGGCAAGCTTGCGTCGCCGGGATCGTCCACTGACGCGAAAGAAGCGCAGATCGTGAAGCTGATCCTTGGGTTGGTGATGATCTACCTCGCCTACAAGTCGTTCAGGAGCATGCACGGGAGCGAGCACAAAACGCCGAAGTGGCTGGCGAGCATTGACAAGACGTCTCCATTGATGGCGTTGGGGCTTGGCGCGGGACTGGCGACCTTCCTCAATGCCAAGAATCTGCCGATCGTGCTGACGATGGGGACGGACCTCGCGGCGGCGAAGCTGCCAGTGGGCGAGGTGCTGATCACGGCGCTGATCCTGACGATCATCAGCTCGATCGGGGTGGCGCTGCCGGTGATGATCACGGTGTTCGACCGGAAAGGGGCGGACGCGCTCCTGGCGAGGATGCGGGCCTCGTTGGTCGAGCACAATGCGGCGATCACCGGGGCGCTCTTCCTCGTGGTCGGCGTGACCTTCGCGGGCAAGGCGATTCTCTCGTTCCTCCCCCACAGCTAGCGGGCAATCACCGGAGCGCTTCATGGCAGGCAAGGACATTCTGATCACCGGACTGCCGCGCTCCGGAAACACGCTGGCGAACAAGCTGATCGCCGATCTGCCGGACGTGGTGGCAATCGACGAGGGGATGCGCCTGGTGGAGTTCGAGGCTTGCCCCACCCCGGAGTGGCTGGCGATCGCGACGCGGCGATTCCTTGCGGAGCAGCGTCGGCTGGTTCTCGAAGAGGGGCAGGTGTGGACGAGCCATCAGCAGGGGAAGCTGACGGACAACGTCTTCACCGGGCCACGTGGCGACCAAGGCCGGGCGCGGAGCGTGGTGCAGGGGTGGATCGACATCGAGAAACCGGTGACGTCCGAGTTCACGCTGCTGCTGAAGCAGCCGGTGGTCTTCGCGGCGACGCTGGAACGACTGGTGAAGCAATGGCCGACGTTCGCCTTTGTGCGGAACCCGCTGGCGGCAATGGGATCGTGGAACTCGGTGAATTTCGGGCTTCGCGCAGGGCGGGCTGGATTGATTGAGAAGTATCACCCGGAGCTGGCGCAGAAGCTGCTGCAGACGCCCGATGTCTATGACCGGCAGGTGCTGATCCTGCACTGGTTTTTCGAGCAGTTCGCGCGGCACCTGCCGCGGACGTCGGTGATCCGCTACGAGGACCTGATCGCGAGCCAAGGGCGGGCGCTCGCGCCGCTGCATCCGGCGGCGGCGGAGTTCGCGCATCCGCTGACGTCGCGCAACAGCCTGAACGACTACGACCTGCAGATGATGCTGACCATTGGTGACAAGTTGCTGGCATCACACGGGGCGGCGTGGACCTTCTACCAGAAGGCGGAAGTGAAAGCCTTGCTCGACGATCTTCTGGCAGGCGGGGTGACCCCGGCGCGCTAGGCGTCGGCGGGACTGCCTTCGTCGAGATCGAGTCCGATCATCTGCATCAATCTCAGCGCATTCGTGGTGGTGGCGACGCCAGGGCGAAGCACGCGGTCGAAGTGCATTTCCATCCCGGCAGGGCCATGGCGGACCTCGTCACGGAAGTGGACGGCGCGAGCGGCGGAGGCGAGATCCGGGGCGTCCGCGAGCGCGAGATCGTGGGTGGAGACCGCGACGAGGGCTCCTTGGACGACGAGGTGACGGATGATCCGGCGGGCGGCGATCTGGCGCTCGGCGGTGTTGGTTCCTTGGAGGATTTCGTCGAGAAGGGCGAGGACGGGAGGGGCGCCGGCGGCCTGGGCTTGGTCGGCGGCGTCGACCACCTGCTTGAGGCGGCGGAGCTCGGCCATGAAGAAGGAGACGCCCTGCTCGAGGGAGTCGGTGACGCGAGCGCTGGTCCAGAGGGTGATCGGGGGCAACGCGAAGGAGGCGGCGCAGACCGGGGCTCCGGCGCCGGCGAGGACGGCGTTGAGGCCGATGGCGCGGAGGAGGGTCGATTTGCCGCTCATGTTGCTGCCGGTGACGAGGAGGAAGGTGCCGGCGGGGCCGACGGTGACGTCGTTGTGCTTGCGGAGCTCGGCGGCGAGGAGCGGATGGCCGATCTGGTGGGCGTCGACGCTCGGCTGATCCGGCGCGTAGCTGGGATAGATCCAGTCGGGATTGTCATGGGCGAGGGTGGCGAAGGCGGCCAATCCCTCGAACTCACCTAGCGTAGAAAGCCATTGCCGTGCCTCGGTGCCGTGGTGGGATTGCCAGCGCTCGAGGGCGGCGAGAACGTGGATGTCCCAACAGGTGAGCGCGGCGAGGATGCTGCCAGCGGGGGAGCCGACCGGGAGCGGCATCGAGGCGAGGCGGGAGAGACGGGCGAGGGCGGCGGGGGCACCTGCGATCTCCGCTTGCAAGGATCGGAGATGGGGGGCGGTGAGCGGTTCGTCGGCGATCTGGTGGAGTTGCTCGGCATAGGCGCGGAGGCCGTTGCTGGTGGCGGCGATCTCGAGGGCGGCAGCACCTGCATCCTTCCCCAACACGCCAGCAATGGCGAGGTTGGCGACAACCGCCGCCATCCACCACGGCCCGGAGACCAACCCGAGAAGTTGGGCGACCGCCAATCCGACGAGGAGGAGCGGGCCGAGCCAGGCGAGGACGAGCAGCCACTTCTGGCTGGCGAGCACCGGACCGCCCTCGGCCCAGGCGAGGAAGGGATCGGGGGCCGGGTGATCGCCGGCGAGGAGACCGGTGGCTTCGAGGTGCTGACGCCAATCGAGGCGAGGGGCGAGGTCGGCGATCGCGCCTTGGCGGTCGAGAACGGCGCCCGGGGTGGCGGGATGGAGGAGGGCGTCGTCTCGCGCGGCGCGGCCCATCGGGGTGGCGGCGGTGTCGAGGAGGCAGGCGAGCGAGGCGCGGCCGAAGAGATCGAGATCATGGGCGAAGGGGTGGTCCGGAGGGAGTTCCGGATCCGCGACGGGTGGCAAGACCGCCCAATTGCGGGCGATGCGGGCGAGGCCGCGCTCGTTGAGGTCGACGAAGCACGCTGCGCGGGCGCGGCTCTTGCCCACCCGGTGGTGCATCACCGCGAGCACGACAAAGACGGCGAGGGCGATCGCGGCGATGACGACGCCGGTGCGGTTGCGTCCCCAGAGGCCCCAGGCACCTGCGGCTGCCGCGACCACGAACGCGAGCAGGCGGAGGTTGGCAAGGAGATTCCAGGTGGCAGTGCGCGCGTCTCGCTCGTCGGTGAAGCGCGTGCGACGCTCCGCGTAGGCATCAGTCGGTGTCGTCATGGGGAGAGTGTACGTGGGTCAGGGTGTTTGGGGTCAGGTGGGGTCCCAGAAGGGGCCGGTGAAGCCCTGCGCATGAAAACGCGCGGTGAGATCGGCGAGGTCGAGGCCGCGATAGGCGGGGTCGAGCACGGGGCCGAATCGGGCGATGGCGGCGCGCCACGCCTCCTCGAGGGTGAGGATGGCACCGGGCTCACGATGGCGGGCAGCGCACCACTGGCGGACGCCCTCCTCCGACCGGAAGAGGAGCATGCTGCCTCAGGTGTCGACGTAGTCCTTGGTCCACTCGCGGGCGGGGAGGAGGAGGTGGACGACGCCCGTGCCAGCAGGGACACCAGCGTGGATGGTGATGCGGGCTGGGGCGCCGTCTTCGGCATATGAGGCATGGATCGTGCCATCAGCATCGAGAACGGCAAGGATGCCGAAGGTGTCCCAGGCGCAATTGGCCCACCAGGATCGATCGCCGATGGTGACCTTGAATGGGGTCTCGACGTTGGAGAATGGGTGGGCCATGACGACGTCGCCGGAGGGGTCGATGACGATCTCGGCGTGGTCGCTGAGCCAGGTGAGCGCGTCACGAGCGGTCTCGGGGGAGATGGCGAGTGTCGCGGCGATGGCCGCCGCATCGGGGGCGGTGCCGCGCTCGGCGATGGTGGTGAAGATCAGGTGCCGCACCTCCCAGGTGGCGGCCGGTGGGGTGTCCATGGGCAGATGGTGACCACTGCGGGGGCATCGGTCAAGCGGGGTAGTTCATTCGCGGGATGTTGCGGCGCGGATGATTTGTTTCACTGCACGCATGAACAGCACGTGGCACCACCTGGCGAATCGGATCATGCGACGGGCGATGACGCGCCGCGGCGTGCTCGGAATGGCGTTGGCGTCGAGTCTCGTGGAGCCGGTTGATGCGGCGCGATGCATCTCAAAGGGAGGCAAGTGCGGCCGCGACGCAAACCGGGCATGTTGCGGCGAGTTGGTCTGTCGGAAGAAGCGGTGCTCGCGGGTTCAGGCCCCCGCGCCATCTCCCTCCCCCACTCCGCCACCGGGTGGGGGCGATGCGCGGACGTCGCCGATCGGGACCAATCTGGGGGTGGTCTCCGATTGGTCGGGCAGTCGGCCGTTCGCGGACATGATGAAGAGCGCGCGACCGTGGTTCTCCGGAACGGCGGAGACGTGGGAGGACGGGCGCACGCTCGATCTCGCGGCGGATGGCAGTGTGCGCTCATTGCGAAACGGGCAGGTGGCGCGGTCGGTGCTGTTCACGGCGCGGCCGGCCGACCCGGGGCTCTCACGTGCGGTGTTGCACGTGCGCTGGCGCGGAACCGGCACCTTGACCTACGGGAATGTCGACGTGCTGGATCAGGAGGCGCAGCATGACACGGTGCGGCTGCGCCAGGTGGACGATGCGGACAGCGACATCATTCTGATCATCGTGCTGAGCGAGACCGATGCGGCGGATCCCCTGCGCGAGGTGACGGTGACGATGGAGGGCGGGATCTGCACCAGCGATCCCTTCACCGCCGTGGCGGGTCCGCGGGAATGCGCCGCCGGGGAGTATGCGGATTTCGCGGCGGACCCGGAGGTGGCGCGGTTCACGCCGCAATTCCTCGCCGATCTGCGCGGCTATGGGTCGCTGCGATTCATGGATTGGGCGCAGACGAACAACTCGCCGCAGGTGACGGCGCAGGATCGACCGTTGGTGCGCGATCAGTTCTGGTCGACGGATCGCGGGGTGCCGCTGGAGATCATGGCGGACCTCTGCACGTTGCTCAGCACGGACGCGTGGCTGACCTTGCCGCACCGACTGGATGACGAAGCCGCACGTGCGTGGGGCACGGTGTTCGGGAGTCGGCTCGGGTCGGGGCTGGGCGTGACCGTCGAGTACTCGAATGAGGTGTGGAACGGCATCTTCGAGCAGACGGAATGGGTGAAGCAGCGCGGTCTCGAGCATGGGTTCGATCAACCGGAGGGGGACGCCTACACCGGGATGGTGCGCTACTACGCGCTGCGGGCGACGGAGGTGCAGGCGCAGTTCGTGGCGGGATTCGGGGATGCGGCGCGGGTGACGCGGGTGGTGTCGACGCAGGCGGTGGTCCCCTACTTCACCGAGCAGATTCTCGGGTTCCGCGACACGGCGTCGAAGATCGACCTGATGGCGATCGCGCCGTACTTCGGGCAGTCGGTGGCAACGACGGCAGAGGCACGGGCGTTCCGCGATCTCGGTGTGGACGGGGTGTTTCGCTGGCTGCGCGAGGGTGGGGTGTCGCAGATCAGCTATGGGTCGTTGCCGGAGATCGCGGATGTCGTGGCGGCGCAGGTTGCGGCAGCGGGGTCGTTCGGGGTGCCGCTGGGGTCGTACGAGGGCGGGCAGCACTTCCTTGCCTTCGGCGAGGCGTCATCGCCGCAGCTGGATGCCATCTTCGATGCAGTCAACCGTGATCCCCGGATGGCGGACATCTATCAGGAGTACCTCGCCGCGTGGCGGGCCGCGACCGGAACGCGTCTGCACCACTTCACCGACTGTGGGGTGTGGAGCGCCTATGGACGGTGGGGTGCACGCGAGTACCCGGGGCAACCATTGGACGATGCCCCGAAGGCGGCGGGACTGATGGCGTTTGCTGCCGAGGTGCAGGGCGCCTGATCGGCACTGCACGTTTCGACCTCCATGCCCCATCTGGACAGGCAGTGCGCCTCCCCGTAAGGTGACCGTCGAGGCAGTGAGGACGGGTGGAGGCCTGCTATGCACCGGGTGATTCGTGGCACGATGGCGTTGGTGGTTTCGCTGATGTTGCTGGCGCCGTTGAGCGCCGCCGCGCAGGATGCGACCCCGGCCACCGCGTGCGCACCGATGGATCGAGCGGCGGCCGAGGCGCTGCTCACGGCGTACTTCACCACGTTCGACGCGGTCGATCTGGAAGGGATGGCCGCGTTGGTCTCCGACGATCTCGAGTTCGACTCGGCGCTGTACGGGATCCTGCGGGGGCCGGAGGGTATCAAGACCTTTTTGGCCGAGGCCGCGGCTGCGCAACCGGGCGGGGTGCACGTGATCGAGCAGATCGTGACCGACGGTGCCTCGGCGTATGTGCTGTGGAGCGACAGCTACGATCTTGAGCAAGTTGTCGATGGCACGCCGATCCCGGGGACCAAGCGGGAATTCACAGCCATCCAGTACTTCCGTTTTGCCTGCGGCAAGATCACCTACTCCGACACCTACTTGGATCAACAAGCATCCAGCGGCAAGACGGACGATTCCCCGGAGACGCATTACACCGGGGAGGCACCGGCGGCATGCGCTGCCAACGACCCTGCCGCGATGGCGGCCGCGATCACGGACATGTGGGCCGGCTACAACGCCGGAGATGCGGAGGCCTACCTTGCGGCGATCGCCGATGACGCGGTGCGCCACCCGTCCGCCGGGCCGGTGATGATCGGCAAGGCCGCGATGATGGAGCAGGCGGCGGCGACATTCGCGGCGATGGGCGGTGGCAAGGTGGAGTTCCGCGACCTGCTGGTCGATGGGGAGTACGCCGCGATCCGCTGGACCGAGAACGCGAATCCGACCGGCACCGTGTTCGGGGCCGAGGCGGACGGCGATCCGATCTCCTACAAGGGGATGAGCCTGTATCGGTTCCAGTGTGGGCAGATCGTCGAGATGTGGTCCGAGGCGAACATCTTCGGGGCGCGCAAGCAGATCGAGGGAGGAAGTTAACGGAAACCGATCCGTCACGCACCGTTCCGTGTGGACAGTCAACAGCGCCCCTCGTATGGTGTGCGCCAACACATTGCCATGATGAGGAGGTCAGGGATGCATCGACTGGTTCGCGGTATTGCCGCACTGCTGCTGGCAGTGACGATGGTGGCGCCATTGACCGCCGGCGCGCAGGATGCGACCCCCGCCGCCGCGTGCGCGCCGATGGATCACGCCGCGGTGGAGGCACTGATCACCGATTTCTACGTCAAGTTCGACGCCGTCGATCTGGACGGGACGGCGGCGATGGTCACCGATGACCTTGTGTACGACTCGGCGATGTTCGGCATCCTGAATGGCCCCGAAGGGATGAAGACCTTCCTCCAGAAGGCGAACGACTTCCAGCCGGGCGGGGCGCACACGGTCGAGCAAATCGTGACCGACGGCACCTCGGCCTACGTGCGCTGGCAGGAGACGTCGCTGAACGAGCAGGTGGTCGATGGCACTCCGGTGCCGGGGACACAGCGGGAGTTCACGGGGTTGCAGTACTTCCGTTTCACGTGCGGGAAGATCTCCTACTCCGACACGTTCCTCGATCAGACCGCCGCGAACGGCACGCTGGAGGACTCGCCGGACACCCACTACACGGGAGAGACCCCGGCGGAGTGCGTTGCCAACGACCCTGCCGCGATGGCGGAGGCGATCACCGGCATGTGGGACGGCTACAACGCGGCCGATGCGGACGCCTACCTTGCGTCGGTGGCGGAGGATGCGGTGCGCCACCCCTCCGCCGGGCCGGTGATGATCGGCAAGGCCGCGATGATGGAGCAAGCAGCGGCAACCTTCGCGGCGATGGGCGGCGGCAAGGTGGCATTCGAGGATCTGCTGGTCGATGGCGATTTCGCCGCGATCCGCTGGACTGAGACCGCGAATCCGACCGGTGAGGTCTTCGGCGCGGAGGCCGATGGCGATGCGATCTCCTACAAGGGGATGAGCATGTACCAGTTCCAGTGCGGGCAGATCGTCGAGATGTGGTCCGAGGCGAACATCTTCGGGGCGCGCCAGCAGATCGAGGAGGGCAGCTAGCCCTCGGCGCGGTCATCGCCGCGCGCCACGTCCTTCGAGGCACAACACACGACCCGGGACCGTGATGGTCCCGGGTCGTGCTGATGTAGAGCGTGGTTGGTCTCAGCGACCGACGATCGCCTCGAAGATGGCGGCAGGGCGATCGGCGAAGACGACGACGAGTTCGCCCTTCACCGCGCGATCCATGGCGGCACGGGCGGCGGGGAGTTCATCGAGGATGACTTCGATGCGATCACCGGACATGCCACCAGCCTGTGCGGCTTCGGTGAGGATCGCGGCGATCTCACCGACCTTGCGGCCGCGGCGTTCGGGGTCCTCGCGGATGATCAGCTCGTCAAAGGTCTTGGCGGCGAGTTCGCCGAAGGCCTGCATGTCCTCGTCCTTGCGGTCACCGGGCATGGTGATCACGCCGATGGTCCGATCCGCTTGGAAGCGGCGGATGAAATCGGCGACCGCCTCGAGCCCGGCGACGTTGTGGCAGTAGTCGATGAGGACCTGCTTGCCGTCGACCTCCAACAGGTTGAAGCGGCCGGGGGTCTGGTAGAAGGTGCTGGTGAAGCTGCGCAGGGCGTGGCGGATGTGTTCGAGTTGGACGTCTTGCGCGATCGCGGCGCCGACGGCGGCCATGGCATTGGCAATGTTGACCCGAACCTTGCCGTTGATGGTGGCGGGGATTTCCTCGGCGAGGAGGAGGCTGGTGTCGCGGCGGTGTTCGATGACGGTGATCATCTCGCCGTGACGGGTCGGGCGGAGGACGATGGCCCTCCCCTTCTCGCGCACGTGGTCGCGGATGACGGGGTTCTCCTCGTCCATCGAGAACCAGATGATCTCGCCGCGGGCGGTGCGGGCCATGTCGACGACGTGGGTGTTGTCGGCGTTGAGGACGCTTGCCCCTTCGCGCAGCGTGGCCTGTGGAACGACGGCCTTCACCTTGGCGAGATCCTCGAGGGTGTGGATGCCTTTGAGACCGAGGTGGTCACTGGCGATGTTGGTGACGACGGCGACGTTGCAGCGATCGAAGCCGAGGCCGGAGCGGAGGATGCCGCCGCGCGCGGTCTCGAGGACGGCGAAGGTGACGGCCGGGTTCTTCAGCACCATGCGGGCTGATGTGGGGCCGCTCATGTCACCGGAGGCGATCTGGGTGCCGTCGATGTAGATGCCGTCGGTGGTGGTCATGCCGACCGTCTTGCCGGCCTGCTTCATGATGTGGGAGATCATGCGGGTGGTGGTCGTCTTGCCGTTGGTGCCGGTGACGGCGACGATCGGGACGCGGCTGGGGCGTCCCGGCGGGAAGAGCATGTCGACGACCGCACGCCCGACGTGGCGCGGGTGGCCCTCGGTCGGGTGGGTGTGCATGCGGAAGCCGGGGCCGGCGTTGACCTCGACGATCGCGCCACGGACCTCGCGGACGCTGCGGGCGATGTCGGGGGTGATGAAGTCGATGCCGGCGACATCGAGTCCGACCGTCATCGCGGCCTGTCGGGCGATCTGCACATTGTCGGGGTGGATGTCGTCGGTGCGGTCAATGCTGGTGCCGCCGGTGGACATGTTGCCGGTCAGTTTGAGTTGGACGAAGCGGCCCTCCTCGGGAACGGACTCCAAGGTGAGGTCTTGCTTGGCGAGGACGTCGATCGTCTGCTGGTCGATGCTGATGCGGGTGAGGATCTTTTCGTGGCCGACGCCGCGGCGGGGGTCGGCGTTGGTGGAGGCTGCTCGACCTTCTGGTCCTCTCTAAAAATAATGGGCTCTTTCTTTTCGCACGTGGGCTGCTCGTAGTACCCTCTGGTTTCAGGGTTGCATGGGTCGC
>JAPOLF010000055.1 GCA_029977305.1 bacterium
ACCAGTCCTGAGGCTGGCGCGGCTGCTGGGGCAACTGCGGGCTTCTTGTTCCAAAAGGGTGCGCTTGATTTCGCCGGTGGCACCGTGGTCCACATCACCTCCGGAGTCTCGGCGCTGGTCGCCGCGATGGTGCTCGGGAAGCGGATCGGCTTCGGCAAGCAGGTCTATGAGCCGCACAACTTGACCTACACGGTGCTTGGCGCCGGGCTGCTCTGGTTCGGGTGGTTCGGATTCAACGCCGGGAGTGCCCTCGGGGCGAACGGGTTGGCAGCGAATGCGTTCGTCGTGACCAACACCGCGGCGGCGATGGCGGCGCTCAGTTGGCTCTCGGTCTCGTGGATGCGGCACGGTCATCCGAGCGTGCTCGGGGCGGCGGCGGGTGCGGTGGCCGGATTGGTCGCGATCACGCCGGCTGCCGGATACGTGAACGCGACCTCCGCGATCATCATCGGCTTCCTCGCCGGGATCATCTGCTTCTTCGCGGTAGACCTGCTGAAGAACATCATCAAGATCGACGACGCGCTCGATGTCTTCGCGGTGCACGGGGTCGGTGGCATCGTCGGGGCGTTGGCGACCGGGTTCTTCGCCGAGGTGGCGATCAACCCTGCCGGATTCAACGGGCTCTTCTTCGGCAACCCGGAGCAGGTGGTCAAGCAGGCTGTGGCGGTGGTGGTCGTCGCCGCCTATGCCGCCGTGGTGACCTTCTTGATCCTGAAGGTGGTCGATCTCGTGGTCGGGCTGCGCGTGCCGGAGCAAGAAGAGGTGCTCGGGCTCGATTCGACCACGCACGGGGAGCAGGCGTACCAACTCTGATGACGCAGGTGTGGGTCGCGGGCAGCGGGCGCGCGACGACGTGAACGACGTGATGGAGGTGTCCGATGATGCTGGCGGTGTGTTTCGTGATGTTTGCTGCCCTGGTCGCGATATGGCTGGTGGCCCCTTCCCCTTCGAGCGAGGTCGAGGTCCCCACCTCGCTGACGGTGAGTGAGGCCCAGGCGTAAGCCTGGCTCCTTACCGCACTCAAATCTCCCGTCGTCAGGCGTGCCGCAAGGCGCGCCTGATGGCGTTTTCATCCCGGCATGATCGGGGATTCGTCGCCGTGGCTCGGCATGGGTCACAATGGGTGGCAGCGGCTCGGCGGTGCCGGGCGAAGGCGAAGAGGAGCACCCGATGAGCGACACCGGCAAGGATCCGCAGGAGCAGGAGCGATTGGCGCGCGATCTCGCGGGCGAACTCGGGGAGATCTTCGTGCAGTTCACGCGTGGGGAGCTCGATTTCGCTGAAGTCTCCTTCGCGGCATATGACGTGCTGCAGGACCTGCATGTGGTCGCAAGCGGGGACTACGAACTGCTCTCGGCCGATGAGATTGCCGAGGAAGAGGACGAGATGGAGGATCTCTCCGGCGAACTCACCCGCTAGGCGCGGGACCACGGCATGCGGATGGAGTTCCTGTGCGCGCTGCCCATGAGCGGCATCCCGGATTTCATCCGTCGTTCACGATCGAATAGGCACCGTGAAGGCATACTTCGCAAGGTCATGGCATCGCTGCCGTGGTCAGAACCTGTGCGCAGGTTGGTGCGACAGAGCCGTCCCGAAGATCACGTTCGAGTGCCGCGGCGGGCTGTCCCCGTTTCGGTGCGGATCAGGGATTGACGATGTCTCGCGTGCTTGTCGGCGATGTGCTGCTGATCACCGCATTTCTGCTGTTGGTGCTGCGGATCGTGCGGCCGTGGCGAATCAAACCCATCGGCCCGGTGCTGCGCCGCCATCCGGTGACGCTGCTCGGGCGGTTGCGGATGATGGGCCGGCAATTCCTCATCGTGGTGGGCGTCGGGCTGCTGCTGTGGGCGGTGGGGTGGGCCAACGGGTGGCTGGTGCTGGGCATCGCACTGATCGAGGCAAGCCTGATCCTGATGCCGGTCCACTATGACCTGACTTCGGATGGGATCCGCCTCGGGCGGCTGCCGCTGCGGCGGTGGACGGAGTTCGCCGGGGCAGTGCGGCAGCCATGGCGAATCCGCCTGCAGGGATTGGCCGGGAACCCGCCGATGTCGGTCTGGCTCTCGGGCTCCCGCGATGACGACGAGTTCGTGCAGGAGCTGAAGCGGGTGATGCGCGGCTCGATGCGAACCGCGCATCCCGCTAACTGAGCGAGCCTACGCCGGCTAGCGGTCGTCCTCGGCGATCTCGAGGGCGAGCAGCGCGGCATTGGCGATCTCGCGTGGATCAATGCCCGCATACGTGTACAGCGCATCGCGTGAGCCAGACTGGCCGAAGGTGTCCACCCCGAGCGGTACGGTTGGCGCGCCGTGGATGCCGCCGAGGAACGCGAGGCTGTGCGACGCCGCATCCTGCACGGTGACGATCGGGGCGTGCCGCTCCGGGCGGGGGAAGAGCGTCGACAGGTGCGCGAGATTGGCCGCCTGCTTCGGGTCGCGCAGCAGAGAACCGCGCGAGCGGCGCAGGCCGGCGTAGAGCCGCTCGGCGCTGGTGACCACGATCACATTCGCGGCGACGCCTTCCTCGTGCAGCATGCGAGCCGCCTCGACCGCTTCGGGGACCATGATGCCGCCGACCGCGATGTTCACCGTGTCCTCCAAGCGGAGATCGGGGCGATCGAGCCGGGCATCGATGAGGCGGTAGCCGCCGAGGAGGACCTGTCGCTGCAGTTCGTCCTCGCCGAGGCGCGTGATCGCGCCAGTGAGCAGCGTCTGGTCGATCGGCTTGGTGCTGAGGCGGAGGTAGGTGCTGGTGCCGTGCTCGCGGTCACACAGGAGGCGCATCCCCTCCAAGAACGCCCATTCGACTTCTTTGGCAAACGCTGGCTCATAGAAGCGGAGGTTGGGCAGTTCGATCCCGAGCGAGACGGTGACGGTGCTCTGGTGCGCTCCCCCCTCGGGGGAGAGCGAGACGCCCGCCGGGGTCCCCGCGAAGATCATCTTGGACTCGGAGTAGAGCCCGTAGATGAGCGCGTCGAGGCCGCGGCAGACGAAAGGGTCGTAAACGGTGCCGACCGGGAAGAGATGCTGACCGCTCAGTTCGTAGGAGAGGCCAAATGCGCCCAGCGCGGAGAAGAGATTCATCTCCGAGATGCCGAGTTCGATGTGACGTCCTTCCGGGCCGGGCTTCCAGCGGACCATGCCGTGGGCCGTTTCAAATTCGGCATGCTTCTCCGCGCTGAAGACGCCCACCTTGTTGATCCATCCGGCGAGGTGGGTGCTGGTGGCGACATCGGGCGAGAGCGTGATCGTCCGCTCGCCGACCCCGGGCACCTCCGCCAGACGCACCATGATCCTTCCGAGTGCTTCTTGGGTGGAGGTGGTCGGCGGTTGGGTGACATCCAAGCGGTGCGGCACGGCGGATTCGTCGATGAGCGGCGCCACCGCTGCGCGCGGCGTGTTGAGGCGTGACGCCGCCTCGGCGCACCACGCGCCTTCAGCGGAATCGGCAGGGAACGTGGCCCAGACATCGTCTTCCGGGATGCCGAAGACCTGTTGCAGGGCGTCCATCTGCGTCTGACTGAGCAGTTGCGAGTGATTGAGCGGATCGCCGGCGAGCGGCAAGCCGAAACCCTTGATCGTGTAGGCGAAGATCACCACCGGTTGATCAGGGACGGCGTCGGCCTCGGCGAGGACGTCGATCAGGCGCGGCAGGTCGTGGCCGGCGAGATTGGAGACCACGCGGCCGATCGAGTCGTCGTCGAGGTGCTCGACGCTGGCGAGGATCTCGGTGCGCCAGGCGCGGTCGGCGACATCGGCGAGGCGGCGGCGGATCTCGCTGCCGTCGGCCTGGCGGATCATCGCCTGGTATTCCTCGTTCGGCATCTCGTCGATGCGGCGGCGCAGCGCCGCACCATGGGGACCGTC
Source organism: bacterium (assembly GCA_029977305.1). Lineage (GTDB taxonomy): Bacteria > Chloroflexota > Chloroflexia > Thermomicrobiales > UBA6265 > CADCWF01. The sequence goes on from JAPOLF010000055.1 coordinate 3,867, forward strand.
CATCGCGGCGGAGAGGCGCGAGCCGTACTTCGCCTCGAGGACGTGCCACCCGGCCCCGGCGAAGAGCGCCTTGAGGCGGGCCGCGCGGACCCCGGGGATCACGCGATCAAGACTTTGGCGGTTGAGATCGACGATCCAGATGACATTGCCGAGCCCCTGGATCGCTTCCTCGGCGACCGTCTCCCACACATTGCCTTCGTCGAGTTCGGCATCGCCGAGGAGGCTGATGAAGCGGTCGGAGGTGACCGGACCGAGTTTGGTCTCGCAGTACTTGGCGGCGAGCGAGGCATACACCGGCGCGACCGCGCCGAGGCCGACGGAGCCGGTGGAGAAATCGATCGGGTCGGGGTCCTTGGTGCGTGAGGGGTAGGACTGGAGGCCGCCGAACTCGCGCAGGGTGGTCAGGTAGCTGCGGTCGAGATTGCCGAGCAGGTACTGGGCGGCGTGGAGGATCGGAGATGCGTGAGGTTTGATGCTGACGCGATCGCCCGAGCGAAGGAAACTGAAGTAAAGCGCAGTCATGATGCTGGCGACGCTGGCGGAGGACGCCTGGTGGCCGCCGACCTTGGTCTTGTCGGGGTTGGGGCGGATGCTGTTGGCGTGGTGGATGATCTGGGTGGAGAGCCAGAGCAGGCGCTGCTCGATGGACTCGAGGGTGGCGAGGTCGGCAGCGGAGAGCGTGCCGCGAATGGCAGGCTCCGAGTCGGCTTTTGATGATTCTGCGCGATGGACCATGGAACAGGTGCTCCTGTCGTCACGGGTGGGGCGGGGAACTCGCCACCGGGCAGGGAGCTGCTTGGTCTGATGATAGGCGATGCCGATGGGTTGTCCCACTGGTCTCCTGCGCGGACCACATCGTCCGGAGGTCCGTGTGCGCGTCACGAGAATGAGACTGTCTGCGAGGGCTAGGCGAACCACTCCGCGATCCACCCCGAAAAGGCATCTTGATTGAACTGTTCAAGCGAGGTCAGGTGCGCATCGGCGGCGAGAAAGCGCCGATCGTCCGCGATCGCGTGATCCGGCACGGCGATGCACCGCATCTTCGCGGCCTTCGCCGCGATCACCCCATTCGGGGAGTCCTCGATCGCCACACAGCGCGACGGCGAAGCATCGAGCCGACGCGCCGCCTCGATGTACACCGCTGGATGGGGCTTGCCGTACGGCTCGTGCTCTGCGCTCTGCAGCACATGGAAGCGGTCGGCGATGTCGAGCCGCGCGACCACGGCGGCAATCACCTCACCCGCCGACGATGACGCGATCGCCACCGGGTATCCCATCGAGATCACCGCATCGACCGTCTCGATCGCGCCGGGCATCGCTGTGCCCTGCTCACGCACCAAGGCGATCAGTTCCCGCGTGATCTCCGCCCCGACCTCTTGTCGCGTGGGTCCGGTCCACGGATGGCGGGCCCACCAGTACTCGACGACCTCATCGGTGCGGAGGCCGGTGGTGAGGCGCGCGAGGTCGTCGTTGATCGGCACACCGACGCGTTGCAGGGCCGCCACCTCGGCCTGCCGCCAAAACGGCTCGGAGTCGATCAGCACGCCGTCCATGTCGAAGATCACCGCGTCGATGAGATTCATGCTGATCGAGACTCCCTGATGTGATGACTGCCAATATCGATGGATGATCGCCGACCTTCGGGTGGCGGTCGAGACCTCAGGCGGAGCGCTCGGGACGAGGGGCGCCGCCACGCCGATGGGCGATGCCGGAAATGGTCTCCAGCGCGACGCGATGCGCGGCAAGCGCCGTGATCCCGGCGACATCGTACGGGGGCGACACCTCGACCACATCCATCGCGCACACATCGAGCGACGAGGCGATCCGACGCACCGCGCGGAGCAATTCGCGGGTCTGGAATCCGCCCGGTTCGGGGGTGCCGGTGCCCGGGGCGAAGGCGGGGTCGAGGACGTCGACATCCACGGTGAGGTAGGTGCGCGGGGCGCGGTCCTCGGCGAAGGTGATCGCCTCGCGGATGACGGCGTCGATGCCGTGGTCGAGGCACTCCTCCATCGTCCGCCAATGGATCCCGTGGCGGCGCATCCAGTCGAATTCGGTGGGGCCCGGCCACGCGCCGCGCAGACCGATCTGCATCAGGTGGTCGCCGCGGAGCACCCCTTCCTCCACCGCTTGGTAGAACGGGGTGCCATGCGAGGTGGTGAGGCCGTAGACCTCGCTGCCGGTGTCGGTATGGGTGTCGAAGTGGATCACGGCGTAGTTGTCGGCACCGTGGTGGGCGGCGAGGGCGCGCATCACTGGCAGGCTGAGCGAGTGGTCACCGCCGAGGATTACCGGCACGGCATTGACCGCGAGGATGTCGGTGATGGTGGCGTTGAGCAGGCGATGACTCGTGAGGAGATCACCGGGCACCGCCTCGATGTCGCCGTGGTCGACGACGCGCAGGGCGGCGAAGGGCTCGATGCCGAGGTCCATGTGCGGGCGCCACGGTGGCGGCCCGACGTCCTCCGCCATGCGGATCGCACGCGGACCAAATCGTGTGCCGGGACGATTGCTGGTGCCGTCATCGAATGGCGCACCGACCACCACGACGTCTGCGCCGCGCAATCCAGCCGGATCGAGCACGAGCGGAACGCGGCAGTAGGTCACGCCGACGCCGGCGAATCCGGGTTCATGGGGGCGGAACGGTTGCATCGAAACCCTCCTGCGCATGGGCGATGCGAGGAGGGTACCCGATGCCGCGGATCGGTTGGATCACCCGTTGAGGCGGGAGAACTTCATCACGCGGTGGTAGTTCGCGTCGGTGACGTAGAAGTCACCATGGCTGTCGACGGCGACGCCGGCAGGCGAGTCGATCGCGGTGGAGTCCGCCGTCTGCGAGTTCCAGACCTCGCCACCGGTGCCGTCCGGGTTGAGGCGTTGGATGCGGTTGTTGAAGTTGTCGGTGACGTAGGTGAAGCCGTTGCCATCGAGGGCGACCCCGAAGGGGCTGTGCAGCTGCCCAAGTCCGGTGCCTAGGCCGCCGTACGCCGGGGAGAGGGTGGTGCCGTCGCTGGCGAAGCGGACGATGGTGTGGGCGTTGGTGTTGGCGACGAAGACCGTGCCGTCGGTGCTCACCGAGACGCCGATCGGCGCATTCAGGCTGGGTGACTTGGTGAATGTCTGCAGGTGCACCCCGGCAGCGGTGAACTTCTGGATGCGGTTGTTCTGGGTGTCGGCGACATAGACCGCACCGTCGGGGCCGATCGCGATGCCGCGCGGACCGAAGAATTCGCCGGTGCCGCTGCCGACCGCGGGATCACCGACTCCGTCGGTCGCCCCCCACGTCGCGACATGCGCTCCAGTTGATTGGAACTTCTGGACGCGATGGTTACCCGTGTCAGCCACATAGACGTTGCCGCTGGCATCGATGGCGATGCCTTCCGGCGCATTGAGTTGCGTCGCACCGGTGCCGAAGGAGCCGAACATGCTGAGGAAAGTGCCGTCGGTGTCGAGGCGCTGCACGCGGTGGTTGAGCGTGTCCGCCACCCAGATCGAGCCGTCGGGTCCGATGGCGATGCCGCGCGGGGTGTTGAATTCGCGCTCGGCGGTGCCCGGGCTGCGATCCTCGGTCCCCCAGAGTTGGAGGAAGCCGTGGCTGCGGCAGGCACCGGCCTGACAGACGGTGCCGGTGGCGCAGACATTGCCGCACGCGCCGCAGTTGTTCTCGTCGAGCTGGGTGTCGGTGCACGCCGTGCTGCAGACGGTGTAGCCGGCTGGGCAGATGCAGGCGCTGCTGCTGCAGACCTCGTTGGTGCCGCAGGCGGTGTTGCACGCGCCGCAGTGGGTGGCGTCGGTGGTGAGGTCGACGCAGGTGTCGGCGCAGTAGTCCTCGGTGACGTCGCTGCAGATGCAGGCACCGCTCGAGCAGATCGCGCCGAGGCCGCACGCGTTGCCGCACGCGCCGCAGTTGTTGGCATCCGAGGCGATGTCGATGCAGGCGCCATTGCACGTGGCAAGCGGGGCAGGGCAGATGCAGGATCCGCTGGCGCAGATCTCGTTGGCGTCGCATGCGGTGTCGCATGCGCCGCAGTGGGTGGTGCTCGATTGGGTGTCGACGCAGGAGTCGCTGCAGATCTGCTCGTTGAGGCCGGTGCAGCCGCATTGGCTGTCGACGCAGAGCGCACCGCTCGGGCAGGTGGTGCCGCAGGTGCCGCAGTTGGCCTCGTCGATCGTCAGGTTCACGCACACGCCGCCACAGAGGGATTCGTCGGCGTTGCGGCAGTCGCAGGATCCAGCTTGGCAGGATTGATCAGCGGGGCAGGCGGTGTCGCAGGCGCCACAGTGGGCATCGGTCGTGTCCGGGTCGATGCAGGTGTCGCCGCACCGGAGGAAGCCCTCGGCACAGGCGCAGGCGCCCTCGCTGCAGACCTCGTGCGCGCCGCAGATGATGCCGCAACCGCCGCAGTTCGCGGCATCGGTCAGGATCGCGAGGCAGGCACCGCCGCAGCACTCCTCGTCGGCGCCACAGGTGGCGCCCTGCGGACCGCAGAAGGTTTCATCGGTGAGCGGGTCCTTGCAGGAACCGGCATCGCAGGTGAGGCCGGTGGCGCAGGCATTGCCGCAGGTGCCGCAGTGGGTCTGGTCGGTGAGGACGGCCGTGCACGTGCCGCCGCAGCAGCGCTCGCCGTCGGCGCACGCATTGCCGCAGGCGCCGCAGTGCTGCTCGCTGGAGTGGGTGTTGACGCAGGAGCCGCCGCAGAGGGTGCGATCCGGGGTGTCGCAGGTGCAGGCACCAGCGACGCAGGAGGTGTCGGTCGGGCAGACGTTGCCGCAGGCGCCACAGTGGGATTCGTTGGTCTGGGTGTTGATGCATCGGCCGTCGCAATCGACGCGGTCACCGGAGCAGACGCAGCTGCCGCCGTCGCAGGATTCGTCGTCCGCGCAGGCGGTGCCGCAGGTGCCACAGTGATTGGCATTGGTGTCGAGGTTGACGCAGGTGTTTGAGGCGCCGCAAACGGTGAGGGAGGCATCAGAGCAGCTGGGTTCTGAGCCGACGCAGGTCGCGCCATCACCAACGGCATTGCCACAGGCACCGCAGTGGTTGGTTGAGGTGGCGATGTCGGTGCAGGTGCCGTTGCAGCGAACCCACCCCGTGGGGCAGGACGCGCCGCCGATGCAGGACCGATTGCTGCAGGTCTGTCCTTGACCGCAGGAGAAGCCGCAACCGCCGCAGTTGTTGGCATCGCTGGCGAGGGACACGCAGGACTTGCCGCAGCGGGTCAGGGAGGCGCCACACGGCTTCTTCTTCTTTTTCTTCTTGGCCTCGACGTCAACGTCCCACTGCGAGGCGACCGCCATCACCGCGCCCGCGACGATGGCACGGAGAGTGGATCGGCGGGTGCCGACGAATTGCTGCAAGGCGTGGTCGAGGTGGTGCTGTGCCACGAAGGTGTCCTTTCGAGCCGCGGCGCGGGGCCCCGTGGGCCGGTCGCGCTTCCTCTCAATGACACCATCTGACGGGCGAAATCGGTTCACAACAATGAACCAATTTCCCCTCCCGAAAATGCGGTAGACCGGACGTTGGTCAGTACGAGCGGGGCAGCCCGAGGACGTGCTGGCCGAGGTAGGCGAGGATCAGATTGTTGTTGATCGGGGCCACCTGATAGAGGCGGGTTTCGCGGAATTTCCGCTCCACGTCGTGGTCGGCGACGAATCCGTTGCCGCCGTGGGTGTCGAGGCAGATGTTGGCGGCCTCCCAACTCGCCTCGCTGGCGAGGAGTTTGGCCATGTTCGCCTCGGCGCCGCAGGAGGCATGGGCGTCGAACTTGCGGGCGGCGTCCCAGCGGACGGCGTCGGCCGCGACGATGTGGGCATACGCCTTCGCAAGGGGGAACTGCACCCCTTGATTGGCGCCGATCGCCTTGCCGAAGACCTCGCGCTCGCTGGCGTAGCGGACGGCGCGATCGATGAACCAGTAGCCGTCGCCGATGGCCTCCGCCGCGAGCAGGATCCGCTCGGCGTTCCACCCGTCGATGACGTACCGGAACCCCATGCCCTCCTCGCCGATGAGGGCGTCGGCCGGGATGCGGAGATCGTGATAGCCGAGCGTGAACGTCTCGTAGTTGAACATCGTGCGGACTGGGGTGATGTTGAGGGCGCCTTGGGCGCGGGCATCCCGCAGATCGACGAGGAAGAGGCTGAGGCCGCGGGTGCGATCGGTGAGATCCTCGCGCGGCGTGGTGCGTGCGAGCAGCAACAGCAGGTCGCTGGTCTCCACGCGGCTGGTCCAGTTCTTGAAGCCGTTGACGACCCAGCCGTCACCATCGCGGACGGCGGTGGTGGTGATGCTGGTGGTGTCGGAACCTGCCTCCGGCTCGGTGATGGAAAAACATTGCAATCGCAGTGATCCGTCGGCGAGGTGTGGCAACCAGCGCTGACGCTGCTCCTCGCTCGCGTGGCGGACGAGAGCGCGCATCACGTACATCTGCGCGTGGCAGGCGGCGGAATGGCCACCGGAGCGATTGATCTCCTCGAGGATGATGCTGGACTCGGAAACCCCGAGACCGGCGCCGCCGTACGCGGTCGGAATCAGCGCGGCGAGGTACCCGGCATCGGTCATCGCCTGCACAAACGCAGAGGGGTGCTCGCGCAGCTGATCCCGCTCACGCCAATAGGCATCGGGGAATCGTGTGCAGAGGGCGCGGACGTCCGCGCGGAGCGTCTCCGGATCAGCGGGCAGCGGCATGGAGCACCTCACTGGTGATCGAGGGGAAGAAGGTTGCCATGTCGGACAGGGCAGGAATGGCGCGGGCAGCCTCGACCGCCTGGATCGCGGTCGCTTCGCCGTAGCCGGGGCAGATGAGCGCGCGCGCCTTCGCGGCGAGTTGGTCGG
>JAPOLF010000056.1 GCA_029977305.1 bacterium
GCGTGGATCGTGAATGGAGAGCCCGAACTCGACATGGCAGGGTTCGATCCCCGCCGCTTCGGCGACGAGGAGCTGAGCGATCACGAGCTGAACCGCCTCGGATTGTTCCAGTATGCGAACTACTACACGCCGCCGGACGTGGCCCGCGAGCACGGGATCGAGGAAACGACGATCGACCACTCCTAGGCCAGCGGCAACGCGGTCTCGGGTATCCTGACGCGCAGATGCTGATTGGGACGTCGCCAGGTGGCGTTCCCGGGACACGTGGTCAGGAGAGCGGCGATGGGTTCGGATCGATATCTGGTCACCGGGGCGTTTGGGTGCATCGGCGCTTGGACCGTGAAGCGCCTCCTCGAGAGCGGCGCCGCGGTCACGACGTACGACCTCCCGGGCAAGCCGGCACGCCTCGAACTGATCATGGACACGGCCGAGTTGGCGAAGGTCGACATCGTCGCCGGCGACATCACCGACCAGGCGATGTTCGAGCGGGTGGTTGAAGAGAAGAAGATCACGCACATCATGCACCTCGCCGCGCTGCAGGTGCCCTTCGTGCGGGCGAACCCGGTGCTCGGGGCGCAGGTGAATGTGGTGGGCACGGCGATCGTGCTCGAGGCCGCGCGGAAGTTCGCAAATCAGGTGAGTGGCGTCACCTACTGCAGTTCGATTGCGGTGTATGGCCCGGCGTCCATGTATCCTCCGGGCCCGCTTGCACACGATGCCGAGTTCGCTCCGGCGACGCTCTACGGGGTCACCAAAGTGACCAACGAGGAGTGGGCCCGCATCTACTGGCAGGATTACCAGGTGAAGAGCATCGGGTTGCGGCCGTTCTTCGTGTACGGTCCGGGACGCGATCAGGGCATCAGCTCGGGGCCGTCGAAAGCGATGGTCGCGGCGGCGGCTGGTCGGGCGTATCACATCGGCTTCGGCGGGAAGGCGGTGTACCAACATGCGGATGACGTCGCCGGTGCGCTGATTCAGGCCTCGAGGAATCTTCCTGAAGGCGCTCCGGTGTTCAACCTCGGCGGCAGCTGGGTGGATGTTTCGGAGATCGTCGCCGGGATCGATGAGTTGGCGCCGGAGATGGCAGGCAAGATCACGCAGGAGACCACACCGCTGTTCACGCCCGAAGGGGTGGACGGTGCGCCGTTGGACAAGGCGATCGGCAAGGTTCACTGGCGACCGCTGAAGGACGGCATCCGCGACACGATGGAGCACACAAAGGCGGCGCTGAAAGCCGGGAAGCTCGACATCGAGCGGGCGATCAACTGATGACCTACTCACGTTCCCCGAAGGGCATCGGCCCGATGCGCGCGTTTCTCAGTGCGAGTCGATTTTTCATCTTGGTGGCGGTGATCGCCAGCACGGTGTCGGCGATCGCACTGACGATCTACGGGGCATTGGCGGTTGGGAGTGACATCGCCGAGATCTTCCGAACGATCGATTTCCGGAGCATCCACAAGAAAGAGGTCGAGAAGTACGCACTGGACTTCATCGCGCTCATCGATTTGTTCTTGCTGAGCACGGTGCTGTACATCGTCGGACTGGGGCTCTACGAGTTGTTCATCGACCCGGACATGCCGGTGCACGGGTGGTTGCGAATCACCAGTCTCGATGACCTGAAGGACAAGCTGGCAGGCGTGGTCATCGTGTTGATCGCGGTTGATTTCCTCGGGGATTTCGTGGAGTCCGAGGGGGAGATCGGGATCCTCTGGCTCGGGCTCGGCGGCGGCGCGATCATCCTCGCACTGGCCGTGGGATTGAATTGGCTGCCGCGGCATGCCGGAAAAGGCGGCACCTCGAACGATTCCGCTGCTACTTCATCGGATGAACCGCCGGGACATTAGACCCCGCACCACCGACGGAGGAGCGGATGCCGCGACAGGCGCGACCATCGGCCCGAGATGGAGATGAATCCTCTCCGCGAGCGATCACGCGACGGGCGAAGCTCATCGTGCCCGCGCTGCCGCCAGATCGTGTGGCGCGCGCGGGGATCGATGCGGCACTTACGGCGACCGAAGGCATCCCCCTGACGGTGCTCTGTGCGCCGGTGGGATTCGGGAAGACGCTCGCGGCGGCCACCTGGATGCACCACACGCGGATGCCGGTAGCCTGGCTCAATCTGGATGAGCAGGATGCTGATCCGGCGAGGCTGTTCACCCATCTGGTGATGGCGCTGCGAAGTGTGCATCCGGGATTCGCGCCCGAACTCGACGCGATGATCGCGCTCTCACATGAACAATCAGGGGTGGCATTGGGAGAGGCGTTGAGCGAGGCGCTGATCGATCTGCCGGAACGCACCGGGATCGTCCTGGATGACGCCCATGTCTTGCAGGGGGGCGATGCGCTTGCCCTCATCGCCGAATTGCTGCGGTTCCCCCTGCCGCTCCTGCACCTGGTGGTCACGACGCGAAGCCTCAGCGGGTTTGATCTCGGCACGATGCAGTCACGCGGGCAGGTCTCCGTGTTCGATGCGCGATCGCTGCGGTTCACTGCCCAGGAGGTTGCGTCGTTCCTCTCGCTCCACGCCATAGCACCTGACGCGAAGACCGATGTGCTTGAGGGTTGGCCGGCAGGGCTACGGCTGGCGGCAATGGTGTCCTTGGGGGCAGCAGGGGAAGACGTCACCGCTCCGGTGCTCGGGGCACGGTTGCTGATCGCCGAATTCATCGGAGCCATGACTCGCGATGACCGGGAGATCATGATGGCCGCGGCTCTCCCACCGCAATTCTCCGCAGCGCTGTTGGCGGACATGCTAGGCATCCCAGAGCGCCACGAGGCAGTGGCGGCGTCGATTCTCCGATTGGCCCACGGCAACGCGTTCCTGACTCCTCTGGATGACGAGGGGGTCTGGTGGAGGATGCATGCGGTTCTCCGTGACGCGCTGCGCACCGGCGCAGCTTCGGTGCACGGGAACGCGGGGCTCGCAGCACTCCGCCATCGGGCTGGCATGTGGCTTGTTGCGCACGGAGATGTGGACGATGCAGCACGGATGTTCCTTGAGGCTGGTGATCGCAGCGCGGCGGTGACCGCGGTCGAGGAGCAGGTCATCCCCGCAATCATGGCGATGCGTGGCCATGAGATGGGGCAATGGCTCTCCCAACTGCCGAAAGAGCAGGAGGATGAACGCGTCATGCTGCAGATCGGGCGGGTCGACCGTTTGATTGCGGCGGGTGCAACAGCGGAAGCCGAGATCACGCTCGATCGCATCGACCGCATGATTGCCCAACGCGTGGGGCTGCCGCGTGGACTGGATCCCGACGTGCTCTTCGGCATCGCGCTGGTGTATCGGTCGGTGAACACGTTGCTCGGCCGATCGGATCCGATGGAAGGACTGCGACTCGCCGAGGAGGCGGAGACGCACTTCCGCCGAGGTGAGCGATATGCCATCAACAGCCGGGTGATGTCGACGTGGGTGTTGAAGGTTGGCTTGGGCGACACCGAGGGGGCGATCGCGTATCTCGAGGACGCGATGCGGCAGGACACGTCGTCGCTGGACCTGCCTGTCGCCAACTACCCCTACTTCCTCACCATGTGTCATTTGTTGAACGGCGACTACCCATCCGCGATCGCCCAAGCCGAGCACCTGCAGCGTCTTGCCCGCGATGCCGGATTTGCGGTGCGGGCGATCGATGCCTCCGTGTGTCTTGGAACGGCGCTCTATGTCTTGGATCGATTGGACGAAGCGGAATCCGCCTATCGCGACGCTCAACAGGCCGAACACTTCGAAGCGGCGCACATTCTCTCGGTGCAGGAGTCAACGTTTGGGATGGCGTTGATCATGCAGGCCACCGGGCGTGAGGTGGAAGCCATCGCCGTCATGGACCGCTATCTGCAAACGATGCGGAGGACGGGCAAACGAGCGCTGGTTGATCTCGCCCGATCGTTCCGGCTGCGGCTCTTGGTGCTGCAAGGCAAGAGCGACCGTGCGATCGCCGAACTCGGCACGATCGGGACCTCCCTACGCCAACCGGTGAGCGTGATCGAGCACCCACCGCTCACCCGTGCGTTGGTCTTGGCCCAGTGGGGAACCCCTGAGGCACGGTCGGAAGCGATCGCCCTCTGCACCACGTTGCTCGCACCGCAGGGCGCTGCGCTGGGGGCAGCCGTTCGGCAGGAAGCCCGCGTGATCCTGGCGCTGGCATTGCTCGCGGGTGGTGATCGTGATGCCGCGGGCGATGTGCTGGAGCAGGCTCTGGCCATCAACGCCGGCGGCGGGACGGTGCGACCATTCGTGGTGGGTGGGGAGACATTGGCGCCGCTCTATCGTGCGCTTGCAGAGCGCGGCAATGTTGAGGCTGCCCGCATCGCCCACTGGTTCGACACGGCACCGCTGCGCACGTCAGAGCCGCTGCTCGCGCTCAGTCGGCGGGAGCGCGAGGTGCTGGACATGATCCGGATGGGCATGACGAACAAAGAAATCGGCGACGCGCTCTTCATCTCGCCGTTCACGGTAAAACGCCATGCCCAGACGATCTTTCGCAAACTCGGCGTGAGCAGCCGCGACGAGGCGTCGGCGGCTGCGGCACGCATGAACCAGGCGTCGCACTGAGTGCGACGCCGGTTCCTCAGACGGTGCGTTGCCGAGAAGTCGGATTTCTAGCTCAAGCGAAAGCGCTCGGCATCGGCCGGGACCACGGACAGTTCGGCCTTCAGCTTCTCGTAGCCGCTCCGGCCCATCAGCGCATAGGTGGCGTTCTTGCCGGCCTCAACACCGGGCTGACCGAACGGCATGACGTTGTAGAGGGCGCCGCCCATCACGGTCTGCAACTGGTAGAGGTAAAAGAACTCTCCGATGATGCCGGCGTCGATCGTCGGGACGGTGATGGTGAAGTTCGGGCGCTTGGCCTGCGTGAGGGCCCACGCGGTGGCGAGGCACTCACGATCGAGCAGTTGTCCGAGTTCCGCGCCTTTGAGGTAGTCGAGATCAGGGATGCCAGCCGGGACGCTCTCGACGGTGACAGTGTCGCGGTACTGATCGACCGCGATGAGCGAGATCAACTTGTCGTTGGGCCCCTCTGTGTAGAGCTGGATCTGAGAGTGCTGGTCGATCGCACCGAGCGCCTTGATCGGGGTCTGTCCGGCAAAGACTTCCTTGCCATCGAGTGAAAGCCGCTTCCCGAGGCTCTCCGCCCACAGCTGGCGGAACCAATCGGTGATGCCGAAGAGGGCGTCGGCGTAAGGCATGGTGACGAGCATCCGCTTGCCGCGCTGCTGATCGGCAAGGACGGATATCGCGGCGAGGAGATAGGCCGGGTTCTCGAGCACTTCCGGGGTCATGCAACGCTCGCGCATGGCAGCTGCGCCGTCGAGCATGCCGCGGATGTCGATGCCGCAGAAAGCCGCAGGAAGCAGGCCGACGGCACTGAGAACGGTCTGGCGACCGTCAACACCCGGGGGAACTGGAAAGGTGGTGTAGCCCTCGGCGTCGGCGAGTTGGCGCAGGAGGCCGTCCTTGGGATCGGTGGTGGCGACGATCTGCTTGCTCGCCCGTTCCTTGCCGACGGCCGCTTCGAGCGTCTGCTTGGCGACGAGGAAATTGGCCATCGTCTCGGCGGTCTGACCGGATTTGGTGATGACGTTCACCAAGGTGTTGGGGAGATCACAGAGTTCGAGGGTGGCCTTCACCTTCTCGGGATCGGGGTTGTCGAGGACGAAGAGTCGGGGGCCGCCGCGCTTGCCTGCTGGCAAAAGATTGCGATAGGGGTGGGCCAGCGCCATGATGGTCGCGATCGCGCCGAGGGAGGAGCCACCGATCCCGATCAGGACGTAGTCGGAGTAGCGGCCCTTGACACTGTCGACGAAGGCGAGGATGGCCTCGACGAGCGCGTGATCGTCGGGAAGGTTCATCCAGCGCTGATCACCCGCGGCGCGCTCGGCGAGGATGCGCCCGTGCTCCGCGGCGACCTTGGGGGCGACCGCGTTGAGCATCGCGAGTGACACCCCGTGCTCGGTCCCGACGGCGACATCCGTGGCGTTGCGGTAATCGATCACAAGACGCGATTGCATGGCGGCCACACCCTATGGACGACCAGCCGGGCTTCTCCCAACTGCCGTCGGACATTGTCGCATGTGCTGGGAAGGGGGCTGTTGTGCGACGGTGCTGCGTGGGGGCACCGCCGCTTGGGCAGGCACCCCAGCCACGATCACAGCTTCTCGGCGAAATCGGCGAGGGACTCGAGCGGGATCGGGCGCACGGGCGAGCGCTGGGTCATCGGGGCGATTTCGGTGACGTCCACCTCCTCGATCCGGGCGAGAAGCTGGAGCAGCGCCGGCATGCAGTAGATGCCTTGGCAGAGCCCCATGCCGCAGCGGGTGCGGCGCTTGACGTCGTTGGCGGTGCGATTGCCCTCGGCGATGACGGCGAGGATCTCGGTTTCGGTGAGGCTTTCACAGCGGCAGAGATAGGTCGGTTGCGGCGTGGAATCCATGGGGGTGGCCTCCGGATGCGCGATCACTGGTATGGCTGCGCGTGGAGCGCAACGTAGGCGGCTCGTCGGCGATGGCGTTCAGCGAGCGCGGCATTGCGGGCGCGGGCGGCATCGGCGGCGGCGTTGACGCGACTGGCGTCGGTATGGCCGGTGGCGGCAGCCGCGGCGTACCCGACCAGTTCGGCCTCGACCAGTGCCACCTCGACCGTGGTGACGCCCGCGGCATCGCCCGTGACGAAGATCGACGAGTCCCCGAGGCGCCCATCCTGCCCGGCGACCGGGACGAGACCACCGGCAGCGGCGTCATGGGCGAAGCCTTGCGCGGCCATCATGGGGATCGCCGCATCGGGTTGGCGCCCGGCACAGACGGCAATCGCATCGACATCGTGGGAGATGCCGTCGATCGTGATCCGCTGTACGCCGCCGATCCCGTGGGCGGAGACGATCGCCACATGTCCTGCTGTGGCCACCACCTCGCCACCGGCGACGCGGAGGTCATGGGCGACTTCACCATGCATGTCGTGGCCACCGACGATGGCCCAGCGACGGCCGGGCAACACCTTGTGATGATTGATCAGGATCTGGACCGCGCGGGAAGTGAAGACCCCCGGAAGCGTTGCCCCTGGAAAGATGAGCGGGAGATCGGTTGAGCCGGAGGCGACGATGGTCACGGACGGTTTGAACGCGAGGGACTGGTTGCCGCAGGTTGCGCCAACGGTGCCATCATCGAACCATCCCCACGCCACGGTGCCCGGCCGGAGATCGACCCGCGCGGACTCCGCCGACTTGAGGAGGGCATCGCGCAGCGCTCGCGGCGAGACCGGGGAGATCTCCCCGGGCGGGGTGATCAGCCGGTGGCGGTAGCGGAGCTGCCCACCGAGTTCCGGGTGTTCCTCGACGAGGACGACCGATGCGCCGGCACGGGCCGCGGCGACCGCGGCAGTGAGTCCGGCGGGACCGCCCCCGACGACCAACACATCCGTGGTGATCATCGGGTGTCCCCCACTTCCAACACCGATTGCCCTCGGCCGAGATCGCGCTGCGTGACGACGACCATGCCATCGCGCACCGGGGTGACGCAGGCGCGGACGTTCGGGGTGCCATCGACGACGACGAGGCAATCACTGCAGCGGCCGACCATGCACCATCCGCCGCGCTGGTCACGCGGGTCCTCCATCACGCGGAGCACCCGGACTCCGCTGGCGAGCACGGCGGAGGCTATCGTGTCGCCATCCACCGCTTGAACGGGATATCCGTCAAAGGTGAAGGTTGCAACCGTTTGCGGTGCGGCGCCTATGCGCTTCGCGCCATGGGCGTTGGACGTTGTGGGGGGCTGGGTCACGGGCGTCGTGCCTCCTTGCCGGCCGTGGACGAGATGTTGGGGAGTTTACCGGGTGGCGCGGCTCGGCGGGGGGGGGAATGGGCGTGGATGGGCGGCGATGCAGGGCCCTTTGCTATCATTGGGGCACGTAACGGGGCAAACCCGAACACCCACGCCCTTGGATCGATGGCGATTCGCGTTGGTGAGGTTTCCAGTAGGAGGCGAAAACCCATGGTCGTGAAGACGTCGGAGCTCGCGGGAACCGGGCATTCCGGTGAGGTTGTGGACGCGGCGCGTGAACACGTGTGGGTCCACACCCTGACGTGGGATGAGTACGAGCATGGCGGTCTCCACGTGTTTGACCGTGGCGAGGGCTCGTGCATCTGGGACGTGCAGGGGAAGAAGTACTACGACGGCATCGCCGGGCTGTGGGTGGTCAACGCCGGTCACGGTCGGCGTGAGATCGCCGAGGCGATGGCGGCGCAGGCCTCGCGGCTTGCCTACGCCAACGCGATGAACTTCACCACGACCCCGACGGCGATGTTGGCCGACAAACTGGCGTCGATCCTGCCGGGCGACCTGAACCGCATCTTCTTCTCCTCCGGTGGGTCGGAGGCGGTGGAGACCGCGATGAAGATCGCGAAGCAGGTGCAGGCGATGCGCGGCTTCGCGCGGCGGTACAAGGTGATCGCGCGCCGTCGGTCGTACCACGGCCAGACGATGGGTGCCCTGAGCCTGACGCATGCGAAGAACGAGCACTGGTTCGGCCCGTTCATGTACGGTGTCTCGCACGTGCCGCACCCGGACCGCTATCGGAGCGATTTCGGGCTCGAGGGCGAGGCAGCGGACATCGCCGCGGCGAAGTACGTCGAGCAGGAGATCGAGAATCAGGGACCGGACACGGTGGCCGCCGTCATCGCCGAGCCGATCTCGACGGCCGCCGGTGTGCATGTGCCATCGAAGATCTACTGGCAGATGCTGCGGGAGATCACCGAGAAGCATGGGGTCCTGTTGATCGCGGACGAAGTGATCAACGGCTTCGGGCGGACCGGCACGATGTTCGCGATCGAGCAGTACGGGATCGTCCCCGACATCATGACGATGGCGAAGGGCATCACCTCCGGCTACGCGCCGCTGGCAGCCACGGCAGTCAGTGAGAAGGTCTACGAGGTGTTCAAGGAGAACCCGACGGTGCCGATGGGCCACTTGCTGACCTTCGGCGGCCACCCGGTCTCCTGTGCGGCGTCGCTGGTGAACATCGACATCATCGAGCGCGAGGGGTTGGTTCAGCGAAGCCACGACAATGGCGCGTACCTCAAGTCCAAGCTCGAGGAACTGAAGTCGCACGTCTCGGTCGGCGACGTTCGCGGCGTCGGCATGGTGTACGCGATCGACTTCGTGAAGAACAAGCAGACCAAGGAGAAGATGGGCAAGGACTCGCCGTTCACCAAGCGGCTGCAGGAACTGACCATGGATCGCGGACTCGTGACGCGCATCTGGGACGTGATGCACCTTGCGCCGCCGCTGGTGGTGACTCGGGAGGAGATCGACGAGATCGTTGCGATTGTCGACGAGTCGATCACGATTGCCGAGCGCGAGAACGCCGACTTGTTCGCGGGCTAGGCCCCACGGCAGCAAGATAGATCATGGGACGACCGGTGGGCGATGCTCACCGGTCGTTCGCTGTGTGCAGGGGTTGAGCGTCAGATGCCGTTGTGGGCGTTCCAGCAGGAACGACAGAGGATCGGCCGCGAGGGATCCGGGGTGAATGGCGCACGAAAGTCCCGCTGGCAATCGGCGCAGGTGGTCAGCACCAGTGGACCGCTGCCGTCGGTGCCGGGGGCTTGGGGAGGTCGGCGACGATCACCGGTGTGGGCGAGGGCCTCGCGATTGCGCTGATTGCGCTCGTCACGGCGCGATTCGCGGCAGTCCGGGCAGCGCTCGACGGGCAGCAATGCGGGGTCGCGCGGGGATGCGTCTCGGGCGAAGGGTTCGCCGCAGTCGACGCAGATCGGCATGCGCACCCCGGTGGCGGCGACGACGAACTCAGGCGGCAACGTCGTAGCCGGCTTCGGCGATGCCATCGCGGAGCTGGGCATCGGTGACGGTGCCATCGTGGGTGACCGAGACCGTCTTCTGCTCGAGATCGACGGTGACGTCAGCGACGCCGGGGATCTTGGTGAGTTCGTCGGTGATGGCCTTCACGCAGTGACCGCAGCTGACTTCGGGGACGCGGTACAGTTCCGTCGACATGTTGCTTCTCCTCAAGACACGTGATCGGGTGCTGCCTCTAGTGTAGCCGCGATCGGGTGCCAAGCCGTCCGACCACCGGAGCTCCCATGAACCACGCGCGTCATCTTGTGCTCTCGCTCGTCTTCGGCGCCTCGTTGCTCCTGAGCGGGTCGGCGGCGGTGTTCGCCTCAGAGCCACTCGAGCCGGGGGTCAACACCATCACCGGGACGGTGACGATCACGACGCCATTCATCGGCCGGGCATTCACCCAGCCGTTCATTCTGATGACGGATTTGACGGCGTTCGTGCATCGCGACTTGCTGGCCCCCCTCCCCTCCCCGGTGCAAATCACCGGAAATCTCGAGGGGAAACTCGATGAGGGGGCGCGGTTCACGGTGAGCCTTCCGATCAAACCGCTCGGGATCGGGCATGACTTTGCCACCGGGAGCGAGGTCGAGGATGGCGTTCAGGTGTATGCCGTCGATTTCCAGGTCAATCTGGTCGGGGATCCGTTTCTGAGCGACCTCGAGACGACGGGGTGGCCGACGGCGCTCTCGTCGGTGCGGGTTGAAATGGGGAGCAACGAGGTCTACGGCGGCAGTGTCACGGTGTGGTCGACGAAGGAGGCCGAGTTCCCGACCGGGTTCGGGCCGGATGGCAAATT
>JAPOLF010000057.1 GCA_029977305.1 bacterium
GGCGGCGCGGAAGATCGGTATGGCCATCAGCACCGCACCACCGCATCTTCGGGATTGGGTGCCGACGATCACTGCGTTGTACGGCATCTCAGCGGGGGAGACCGACGGCGCTGTGTTGGGCGATGTTCGCCGCTAGGAATCGAGCAGGTCGGAGACGATACCCCGGGTGAGGCTCGGGGAGAGGGTCATCCACGCGCCACCGGTGGCGACGATCGCAATCCCAGGCGCCGGATGTGTGATCCACCATTCGCCCTCGGGGAAGACGGGATAGCGGCCGATCCACCGCTCCGCAACGCGCAGATCTGCATCCGGGAGCAGAACCTTGGCTTCGGCGACGATCGCGTCCTCGACGGCGGCGTCGAGCAGATCATGCTGCGCGCCCTCACCTGGTGCATAGGCGTGAGAATCGCCGATCGTGAGCGATCCATCCGCCTCCGGTTTGATGAGCACGTGGATGCCGTGCTCGCGCAGGAACTCCGGCATCGGTTGCTGCACGAGAGCGGCTCGCGATGGCGCCACGCCGAAACTGCCGTAGCGGCGCAGCGACCATCCAGATGCGATGGCCGATGGCAGCGCGGGGGCGGTGCCGGGCGCGGTGCGCACCATCTGGAGTTTGCAGAGGCGAACTCCGGCATCGGCAAAGACGTCTGGGAAGAGCACGCGGATCTCGGGTCCGGCGCAGACGACGGCACGGGCTGCAGTGATGTCGTCGCCAGCGGCGGTGCGCGCGCGGATGCCATCTGCGTCGCGGGTGATGCCGACGATTGTGGTTTGCGGCCGATAGGTGATGCTGAACGTCTCCACCATCCATGGGATCAGCGTACGGCCGAGGGTGCGTTGATCGACTTGCGCATCGTCCGGAAAATGCAGGCCCGCGATGACCGCCTCCCCGAGATCGGGGTGAGCATGGCGCAGGAGGTCTCGATCGAGCAGCGTGCACCTGAGCCCGAGGCGCGGCCCGAGCGTCGCCATCTCGGCCAGTACCTGTGCCTCGAGCGGCGTGGTCGCGCAGTAGATCGTGCCGCGACCGGTGACGCGTACCACACCGGCCTCGGCGAGCGATTGGTAGATCGCGACGCTCGCCTCTGCGTGGCGGAGTGTTGGGCCCGGTTCCATCCCGCTCGGGATGGCCATCCCGAAGTTCCGCACCGATGCCGATCGCGGCCAGTCGTCGCGTTCGACGAGGAGCACCGAGGCGCCGGAGCGGGCGGCGTGCAGCGCCGAGAAGACGCCCACCACCCCGGCACCGACGACGAGCAGATCGATCGGCGCGGTCATCCCGTTGCTACTCGGGGTCTTCGGGGACGATGCCCAACTGCTGGCGGAAGCCGAGGGCGTCCCATCCATCGAATCCCGCGATGAGCAGGCCGTCCTCGTCGAGGTGATCGAGGCTCATCCCGCCGACCGAGACCTTCCGGCCCGTGGGCGCATGTCCGAGAAACTCGCCGGTGTGGGTGCCGGTGAGAGTCCAGCGGGTGACGACGGTGTTGCCTTCGGCGACGAGTTCCTCGACGTCGAAGCGGAGATCGGGGAAGCCGATCAGCCACTTCTTCCACTGCCGGCGGAAGGACTCGCGGCCGACGCCGAATCGCGGGTCGTTGCCGGCGGCGTTCTCGGCGATGAAGCGGTCGATGGCCGACTCATCGTGGTCACACCAAATCAGCTGGAAGAAGTCACGGGCGATCTGCTTGTTGCGTTCTCGATGATCAGCCATGGTGCATGCCTTTCGTTGTGAGCGCCTCTGCCGCGGATTGGGGATGATCATCCCCGAGGAGACGAGCCTGCGCTAGTCCCACGGAAGGGTGTAGAGCTTGGTGAAGGTCATCGCCTTCATCGACTCGATGACCCCCTCTTTCACGCCGAGGCCGCTGTCCTTGGTGCCACCGAAGGGGGTCAGTTCGGTGCGATAGCCGGGCACCTCGCGGATGTTGACCGACCCGACCTTCAGTTCGCGGATGCAGCGATTGATCGCCTGCAGATTGTTGGTCACCACGCCGCTGGAGAGGCCGAAATCCTGCCGGTTGGCGGTGGTGATGGCCTCATCGAGCCCGCGCACGCGGATGATCGGGGCGTAGGGTCCGAACGTCTCGCACGCGACGATCTCCATCTCAGGGCGCACGTGATCGAGGACCGCCGGGGTGATTTGGGCACCGCTGCGCTGGCCGCCGACCAGAAGGGTTGCACCAGCCTCGATCGCATCGCGCATGCGCCGTTCGAAGTCGGCGGCGTCGGCCTCGGAGATGACGGTGCCGATGTCGGTGTTCGGGTCGAGCGGGTCGCCGGCCTTCAGCGTGGGCGCGGCGGCCGCCAGCTTCGTGGCGAACTCGTCCGCCACCGGCTCCTCGACGATGATCCGCTTCACCGCCGTGCAGCGCTGGCCGGAGTTCTTGAAGGCGCCGTAGAGGGCGAGCTTCACCGCTTCGTCGACGTCGCCGTCCTCCATCACGATCAGCGGGTCGTTGCCGCCCAGCTCGAGAATCGCGCGCTTGTAGCCCATCTCGTTGGCGATGCGCTTGCCGATCGGCGTGCCCCCGGTGAGGCTCACGAGTTCCACCGCGGGATGCTGCCACAGGGGTGGCCCGACCTCCTCGGCGTCGCCCGTCACCATCGTGACCATCCCCTCTGGCAGGCCCGCCTCGGCCATCACCTGCGCCAAGCGCAGCGCCGCCAGCGGCGTCCGGCCCGATGGCTTGAGCACCATCACATTGTTGGTGGCGATGCTCGGCGCGACCTTGTGGGCCACTTGGTTGAGCGGGTGGTTGAACGGGGTGATCGCGCCGACCAAGCGCAGCGGTTCGCGCAGGGTGTAGGCACGGCGGTTCTTGCCGTTGGCGGAGGTGTCGCAGGCGAAGACCATGCCGTCGTCGCGCAGCGCCTCCATCGCGGCGAAGCGGAAGACATCCTGCGCGCGGCGGAGCTCGTAGGTGGTGTCCTTGAGGCAGAGCCCGGATTCGAGCGTGATCAGGCGTGCGAAGTTCTCGGCATCGGCCTCGAGGTGGTCGGCGATGCGGTTCAGAATCTGCGCCCGCTCATGCCGCGAGAGCGTGAACTTCCGCTCGCTCGCGCGATCGAGAACGGCGGTGACCTCGCTGCGGGTGAGCTTCGGCACGGAGCCGACGACTTGCCCCGTGTATGGGTAATGCACCGCGATCGAGTCGGTGGTGCGCACCTCGCGGCCATCGATCAGGAGCGGCAGGTCGAAACGGTCGGTGATGGTGGTCATGCTCGCACTCCGTTCAACAGCAGGTGGTGGATGTCGCTGTTCATGACGCCGATGCGCAGCTGCTCGGCGTGTTGCTCATCGAGGGGATGGCTCACCATGATCGGCACCGGTTGCTCGTGACGACCCCCATGGGAGCGCAACGGACCGGCCAGCACACTCAAATCGTGCTTTGCGGCGGACTTGCCCAACGCGGTGCCGGCATCCGACGCGACGGAGAGATCGCCGATGCGGTCCGTCGGGTGCTGGTAGACCACGGCCGCCTCCTCGCGCGTGTAGATCTCCTCGATGCCGTCGAGGGCGCCGATGGCAATGCGCGCCCGCTCCACGTCCTCCGGCCGAACATGAATCCAAGCAAACGAGCCGAGCGCGCCGTGGTGCACGACGTAAGGATCGGTGATCGGCAGGATCACATGGTGATCAGGGATGCCAGCCGCGGTCAGCACGTCCTCGAGGAAGTGCACGCGCGGCGAGCCGTCGGGGTGGTGCTTGTCGTTCATCCCGTGGTCGGCAACCATGCCGACGACATATCCGAGATCGAGCAACTCGCCGAGCAGTTCGTCGAAGCGCCGGAAGTACTGGTCAGCCATCGGGCCACCCGGTCCCTCGGCGTGCTGCACGAAATCGGTGGTCGAGAGGTACATCAGGTCCATCATCCCGACCTGCTTGGAGACGGCAATGCCGATCTCGATCCCGTAGTGGCTCATGTCCCACTCATACGGACCGGGATTCTTGCGCCCGACCAGCTTGACCACGTCGTCGATGCCGTACGCGGGGATCGCGTGCTCGTGCGCTTTCTCAGCGCTGGTGGTGGGGACCCCACCGTGCGCGAGCAGCCGCCGCAATTTGTCCTTCGCGGTCACCAACAGCACCTTCTTGCCATGCTCGGCAAGGACGGCGTGGATCGATGGTGCGCGCAGGAACACGGGATCGGAGAGCTGGACCTCCTCGCCATCGGGGGCGAGGTAGTGGTTGCCCGGGAGGCCATGCACGCTTGGTGGGCCACCGGTGACGATCGACATGTTGTTGGTGTTGGTGAAGCTCGGCATCTGGCCGCGCCCGATTGCGTAGCTGCCGCCTGATCGGAGCATCTCCGCCAAGCGTGGCATCAAGTTGCGATCAAGGGCGTTGTCGATGTAACGGGGATCGCAGCCGTCGATGGTGATCGCCACCGTCGGGCGTGTCGGCATGCGATAGGTGCGGGCGTTGATGATCACGTGGTCCCTTGTTGCCACCGAGTCCTCCCAGTGTGTCTCTCGCGACGGGTGGTTAGCCGACCACCTCGGCCAGCGCGGCGGTGAAACCTTCCATGCCTTCGACGGTCATCGAGCCGAGGGCACAGACGCGGAAGGTCGTCTTCGCGGCGTCCCCGAGACCGGCGTAGACGATGTACCCGCGATCCTTGAGCTGATCGTGCAGCGTGTCGTAGTCATACCCCTCCGGCAGCGGGAAGCTGCGCACGCAGCGGGAGCGGTGCTCCGGGGCGACGCGGGCCGTGAGTCCGAGGCCGGCGAGATCGCGGTCCACGGCATCCATGCGGGCGGCGTAGAGTTCCTTGCGGTGCGCCAGCGTCTCCTCCATCAACTCGTCGAGCGCCGCGTCGAGGCTGTAGAGCGCCGGGATCGCCGGGGTGAAGGGGACGGTGCGCTTCTTCTGCGCGGCGAGGTAGGCAGCGAGGTCGAAGTACAGCGTCTTCGGCGGAACCTCCTCGATCCGTCGCTGACCGCGCGGCGAGATCAACACGAACGCGGCTCCCGGCAGCCCGTGCAGGCACTTGTTCGAGGTGGAGGCGACCATGTCGATCCCGGTGTCGCGCAACTCCAAATCCTCGGCACCGAGGGAGCTGATCGCATCGACCGCGACCAAGACGCCGCGCTTGTCGGCCTCCTTGGCAATGGCTTGCACCGGGTTGAGGAGGCCGGTCGTCGTCTCATGGTGGACCACGAAGACCGCGTCAATGTCCGGGTTCGCATCGAGGGCGGCGGCCACGGCAGCGGGATCGATCGGGGTCAGATCCGAGGCGGGCACGTTGACGACCTCGACCCCTGCCCGCTCGGCGATCTTGGCGGCGCGATCGCCGTAGACGCCGTTGCGGCAGACAAGCAGTTTCTTGCCCGGTCGGACGCTGGAGAGGACCATCGACTCGAGGGCGGAGGTGCCACTGCCGGCGAGCATCGCCATCGCCCAGTCGTCGCCCACCCCGGCGACATCAAGCAGTTTGGCGCGGACGCGCTCGAGGATGTCGCTGTATTCGGGTTCGCGGTGGCAAAGGTCGGGGCCGCCGATGGCGCGATGGACGCGGTCACTGACGACGCTCGGCCCGGGGTTCAGGAGCACCCGCTGCCGATGCGCGCGCGTGGCGCTGTAGCGCTCCTTGTCGAGCGCTGCGAACTCCTCGGGGGCGATCACGACATCCGCCTGTGCGACGATCAACGGCCAGCGGGCTGCCACACCTTCATCGGCGAGGGCCACGATGGCGCCGCACCCTGCGCGTTGGGCCGCCAGCACCGAGTCCGGGTGCGCCGCGAGGACGCCGACCTTGCGCACGTCCTGCACGCCGGCGTAAGCCATCGCGGAGAAGATGCCCCACGGCTCGGGCGCATAGTTCGATTAGATCCGGTAGAGACACATCAGGGATTCGGTCTCGGTCGGGACGCCACCCTCGGGGATCACCACGGCGAACTTGCCGCCGTCGGCGACGATCGCGAGGTGCGCATCACGGATCCGCATCAGCGTGCCGGGATCGAAATCCGAGGCGTAGATCACCCAGAGATCGATCGCGCGCTCGGTTGCCCATTGGTGCGCGGTCGCGGCGGAATCGACGAATGGCATCAGGCTCTCCCTTCCGAATACTTGCGCACCACCCCACTGGCGGTCGCGTTGTTCTCGATCGACACGTCGGTGCGGTCCCCGCGGTAGCGATCCTCCGCCCATTCCACGGGATTGCCTCGCACGTCATGGGCATCGCGGCGCAGGCGCAACAATGGGCTGCCCTTGCGCACATGCAGGAGTCTTGCTTCATCGGCAGTGGCGGCGACGGCATCGATGCGATGGCGGGCCGACGCGACCACGACCCCGCGATCCGCGAGCGATGCGTACATGGAGGTGTGCTCGAGATCCGCCCCCGCGAGGAGATCGCCGACGGCCTCGGGCATCACGGTATGCTCGATCATCAATGGTTCGCCATCAGCGGTGCGCAGGCGGCGGATGCGCCAAACGAAATCGGTCGGCGCAATCCCGAGGTGCGCCGCCGCCTCGTCACCCGCCAACCCCTTGTCTTGGCAGAGCACGATCGCCCCGGGCGTCTTGCCGATGCTGCGCAACCACGAGGTGACGGAGACGAACTCGTCGAAGGGCTGGGTGAGGGAGTCGCCCAGCACGGAGAAGGTTCGCCCCTGCGACCCACCGATGACGCCGCTCGCGCGCAGCGCGGCCCGCGCCTGTCGGATCGTGCCGCGGGAGACGCCGAACTGCTGCATCAGCGATTGCTCTGAGGGAAGGGGGGCGCCCGGGGCGAGGGTGCCATCGGCGATCTGGCCGCGGATGGCGTCGGCGATCTGGCGGTAGAGCGGGGTCCGCTGCTCGGCAGATGTGGAATGGGTGCTCGCGAGGGGCACGATGCAAATCTCCCACCGGGGAAGCTTGTCTAGACAAGTGCAGCGTACAGGAATGCCGTCGACTTGTCTAGACAAGTAAGAAGCGTCGGTCCACGGACCGACGCTTGCTCATGGAATGGCTTGTGGCGTGCGCGGGGCTAGCGGCGACCGGAGCGTGACGGACGAACCGGCACGGGCACCGGAACCGGCCGCGCCGGTCGTGTCAGCGGGCCAATCACCTGCTCGAGGAGATCGCGCAGTCGGTCAACGATGCGCTGGGCCTGAAGGTGGAAACGTGTTGGCTGCTCCACTGCGACGTCCTTCGTTCGTCACCCGAGTCATCTGCCTTCAGAACGCGGATTCGTGCTCACCGGTTCCAAGAGAAGAATACCCGACCGCGGGCGTAACGGAAACCGGCCAATGGTCATTCTCGCAACACAACGGCGAAGCCGGCGGGTGCACCACCCTCCGGCTTCGTTCCTGAGTCTCTGCTGAGTTGGGTTACTTGGCCTTGGCGTAGCGATCGGCAACGGCCTTCCAGTTCACGGTGTTCCACCACTCGGTCAGGTAGTCCGGGCGGCGGTTCTGGTACTTGAGGTAGTAGGCGTGCTCCCAGACGTCGACCCCGAGGATCGGCTTGCCGACGACCTCAGCGACACCCACCATCAGCGGGTTGTCCTGATTGGGGGTGGAGGTGATGGCGAGCTTGCCATCCGCACCGACGATCACCCACGCCCAGCCGGAGCCGAAGCGGCCGACGCCTGCCTTGTTCACGGCCTCCTTCATGGCATCGAAGGAGCCGAACGCGGCATCGATCGCCGCTGCGAGCTCACCAGTCGGGGCACCGCCGCCGCCCGGGCCCATGATCTCCCAGAACATGGTGTGGTTCCAGTGACCACCGCCGTTGTTCCGAACCGGTCCGCGCTTGTCGGCGGGAAGGGCGTTGATGTCGGTGATGAGCGCCTCGAGGGTCTTGCCGTCGAGGTCGGTGTCCTTGATCGCCGCGTTGAGGTTGTTCACGTAGGCGGCGTGGTGCTTGTCGTGGTGGATGGTCATGGTCTGGCTGTCGATCGACGGTTCGAGAGCCGTGACGTCATACGGCAGCGCCGGAAGTTCGAAAGGCATCGGATGCTCCTTGGTGATGGTGTGGGCAGGCCCGCGCCCGCCTCATTCGGACACGGGAACCGTAACAGAACCGTCAACCGGTGGGTATGACGAAGGCAACGATCGGGACCCATCGGGGGATCAACCCTAGCAATCAGGCTCGGTCGCGAAGACGGAGGGACTGGGCATGGTGTGCCGGATCTGATCTCGCACCTGCTCCCCGCGACCCGGGTGCTCGCCGTCGAAGGCCAGCAGGAGCGCCCCGGCTGCCGGTTCCAGCGTGCTGTGGATCGGGACGATCCCCGGGAACGCCGCCTGGATCTTGCCCAGCATCATCGGGTGCTCCCGCAGGAGGGGTCGCCGGAACACCCCGCCACAGAGCACCAGCGGGAAGGACTCCGGGCCGAGACCCACACGGTGCGCCGCCGCGACAGCATGGGCACCGATCATCTCGGCGCAGGAAGCGACGATCCCGGTGGCGACGGCGTCCCCATGCTCGGCGGCGGTGAGCACGATCGGTGCGAGGCGGGCGTAATCGCACAGGACCCATCGGCGCTTGCCGCGTGCCGTGAGCAGATGGAGGAGATCCTCGGCCGAGGAGGTCCCGGTGCGTTCGAGGACCATCGGCGTGAGCGCGGTGGCAGGACCGACATCGAGATGTTCACGGAAGATTGCGTCGATTGCCGCTTCGCCAAGCCCGGCACCACCGCAGGCTGTCGGCCAGTTGCTCGAGTGCCAGACCCGGTCTTCCGGCGAACGAGCGGCGATCGCCATCCCCGATCCTGCGACGAGCACCACGCCGAAACCAGTGGGCGATCCGGCCCGGAGCGCGCCGATGGCATCATTCACCACGACGAGGTGGCGACCAAACCCCCGCGCCCGGAAGGCGGAGTCGAGGAGCAGGAAGTCCTCCGGCCAGTCCGCCCCGGCGAGTCCGAAGGCTGCCGAGGAGAGGTCGGAGCGCTTGGCCCCTGCTGCTGCCAAAGCGGCATCCACCGCAAGCGCAACCTCGTCGATCGCATCTTCTTCGGTGTCGGCGGCATAGATGTCGCTGCCGCTGGTGCGCCCGAACCCGATGACGTGGCCAGCCTCGTCGGCGACCAATGCCACGGTCTTGGTATTGCCGCCGTCAACGCCCAGATAGAGAGCCATCAATAACCTCGTGCGTCGGTTGGCTAGGTGAGCAATCGCTCTGGGAGGTACTGCCGATGCGCAGCCGCGAGTTCGTCATAGACGGCGATCGCGGTCGGCAGATCGCTGCAGAGCGGGTTGCTGACGAGCGCGGTGATCGCGTCTTTCCGGCTGCCGTGCCATGCGGCGGCTGCGGCGAGCACTTGGTAGTTGGCAAGCGCACCGACGATCCCGCGCGCCGGCACCGGCAGGCGCCCAAGCGAGAGCGGGGCGATGCCGTTGCGATCGACGAAGCCCACCGTCTCGACGACCACCTCGTCGGGCAGATCGGGGATCACGCCGCGGTTCGGCACATTGACCGGCATGGTTACCTTGCGGTCGTTGTAGATGGCATCCATGCAGTCGATGGCAAGTTCGAGTTCGTCGATGCCCCCGCGCGAGCGTAAGGGATCGAGTTCTGGGCAGGGACGCTCCGCCTGTTCCTCGTAGTGGCGCCAGTAGTCGGGCACCATCGCCATGATGTCCTGCGATCGGGTCGTTGCCTTGGCCTGCTCCTCGGCGAGGACCTCGCGGTGGAGGAGGTAGTACATCAGGTACTCGTTCGGGATCGTCCCGAGTTCCACGGCGAGACGCATCATTCGGCGGACAATCGCTTTGATGGAAAGATCTTGCTCCACGCGTGGGAGCGCCTTGGCGAGCAGGGGGATGAACGGTTCGCCGTTCCATCTGGCCCGGACCGACCACGAGCAGTGATTGAGGCCGATGGAGGCGACGTCGAGCAACGCCGGGTCCAGTCCGGCGGCGTGCGCGAGTTCCTCTGGGCCGTAGATCGGACCTTCGCAGAGGGAAACCAGCGGAACATCGGTGTACTGCGTCACCGCCTGCGCGACGAGGTTCACCGGGTTGGTGTAATTGAAGATCCGTGCGCGCGGCGCGACGGCCTGCACATCCTCGACGATCCCCTTCATGATGGTGATCGAGCGGAGCGCCATGAAGAACCCGCCCGCGCCCTGCGTTTCCTGACCGATCACCCCATGTTTCTTCGGGATCGATTCGTCGAGGTGGCGTGCTTCGAAGCCGCCGGGACGGAACGAGGTAAGCACCGCGTCGCAATCGGTGAGGCCATTACGCCGGTCGGTGGTCGCCGAGAATCGCAGGTCGACTCCGCGACAGGCGGCCATCTTCTCGGCGATTCGCATCACGAGGGCGAGGCGATCGGGGTTGAGATCGATCAGCACGATCTCGGATCCGGCGAAGCGATCGCCCTGCTTGATGATCGAGGCCACGGTGCCGGCGGCTCGAGTGCTGCCGCCGCCGATGTAGGCGAGTTTGATGCGAGCCATGGTGGGTACTCCGCTTACTGAGGTTGGGCGCTGGCGAACTCGAGGGTGCCGACACCCTCGATGCCGATGGCCGGAGGATCGATGCTGAGGCTGGTGATCGTGAGCCCGGCGAATGCCTCGATGCCGAACCACGCACGGAGATGATCCTGCGGCCGGTTGTAGCCCTTCACCAACGGCGTGACCC
>JAPOLF010000058.1:0-567 GCA_029977305.1 bacterium
GTGGGGCCAGTGGAACCCTTCGAGCCGACTCCGGTGGGACCGGTGGGACCAAGGGCGCCACCATCACCGGGTATCCCTTGGGGCCCGGTTGGACCAGTGACGCTTGCGTTGGAACCAGCGGGGCCAGTTGGCCCGGTGGGGCCAGTGGTGGAGATCGGTGAGACATCTCGGCAAACGTCATTCTGACAAAGGTTGAACCGGCACTGGTCATCGCGACGGCACGGGCAGCCGACCGGACGATTGGTTTCAACCCGACAGCGCTTCTTCGCTTCTTCACCGGATGGCTTGGGGGATTTGCGGTCGCCGGAGGCGGAGGCCACCGAGTTGGCGAAACCGGCAGCGATAGCGGCACCGACGGCAAGGCGGCGCGGCGTTCGACGACCGAGCAGGGTGGTTAGGTCGTCGCCATTCGTAGAGCCGCGCGTTTGCTGGTCTGGCGTCCGTCGATCGTCGGCCTGCTGCTGGATGTCGTCATGACCGTTCATGGTTTATGTCCCCCATCGGCGTCAGGACGTTTTGGACCCTGATGCCCAGTGCCGCGAACCGGCATTGCGCATAGAGCAAGAT
>JAPOLF010000058.1:577-10542 GCA_029977305.1 bacterium
GGTTAGGTCGTCACCATTCGTGGTGCCGGGCGTTTGCTGGTCTGGAATGCGCCAATTGCCGCCCTGCTGCTGGATGTCGTCATGAACGCTCATTGGTTGTGTCCCCCAATCGGGATCAAGACGGTTCGTGCCCTGATTCCCTGTAGTGCGACCCGGCATTGCGCATAGAGCAAGATCCGTGCCACACACTCATTGGGGACAAAAACACCACCGGGAGCGCTTTTCGGCGCTCCCGGTGAGTTTGGTTCGGTTTGGCTTAGGTTAGACGTCGAGGTTGACGACGTCCTGAGCGTGGGTCTGGATGAAGCGCTTGCGTGGGGGGACGGCGGCGCCCATCAGCATGTCGAAGGTTTCGTCAGCCTCACGGGCGTTGTCGATGCTGATCTGGAGCAGGGTGCGGTTCTCGGGGTTCATGGTGGTGGTCCAGAGTTGCTCGGGGTTCATTTCGCCGAGGCCCTTGTATCGCTGGACTTCCGCCTTCTCCCCGACTTCGCTGAGGACTTTCCTGAGTTCGGCATCGGAGTAGACCCAGCGCTCGTCCTTGCCGGCCTTGACCTTGTAGAGCGGCGGCTGGGCGATGTAGACGTTGCCGTTCTCGATGAGTTCGGCGAGGTTGCGGAAGAAGAAGGTCAGGAGCAGGGTGCGGATGTGGCTGCCGTCGACGTCGGCGTCGGTCATGATGATGATGCGGTGGTAGCGGAGTTTGCTGGCATCGAGGGATTCGCCGATGCCGGTGCCGAGCGCGGTGAGCAGGGTGCGGATCTCGTTGTTCTGGAGCATCTTGTCGATGCGGGCTTTCTCCACGTTGAGGATCTTGCCGCGGAGGGGGAGGATCGCTTGGAAGCGGCGATCACGGCCCTGCTTGGCGGAGCCACCGGCGGAGTCACCCTCGACGATGTAGAGCTCGGAGCGGGCGGGATCTTTCTCGGAGCAGTCGGCGAGCTTGCCGGGGAGGCTGAAGCTCTCGAGCCCGCCCTTGCGCTGCACGAGCTCGCGGGCCTTGCGGGCGGCTTCACGGGCGCGGGAGGCATTGATGCACTTCTCGATGACCTTGCGGGCGACCTGCGGGTTCTCCTCGAGGTAGGCGCCGAGGGAGTCGTTGACAACGGTTTGGACGGCGCCGGCGACCTCGGCGTTGCCGAGCTTGGCCTTGGTCTGGCCCTCGAACTGGGGCTCGCCGATCTTCACGCTGACGATGGCGGTGAGGCCTTCGCGGACGTCCTCGCCGGAGAGGGTCTCGTCAGCCTTGAGGAAGCCGTTCTTCTTGGCGTAGTCGTTCATGGTGCGGGTGAGGGCGCTCTTGAAGCCGGAGAGGTGGGTACCACCGTCGCCGGTGTTGATGTTGTTGGCGAAGGTGTAGGTGGTCTCGACGTAGCTGTCGTTGTACTGGAGGGCGACCTCGACCATGCAGGCGGGGGTCTCGCGCTCGACGTAGAAGGGGCGGTCGTTGACGACGGTCTTGTGGCGGTTGAGGTGGCGCACGAAGGAGACGATGCCGCCCTCGAACCAGAAAGTGAGTTCGCGGTCGATGCGCTCGTCGATGAGGGTGAGCTTGAGGCCACGGGTGAGGTAGGCAGTCTCGCGGAACCAATCGGCGAGGGTGTCGAAGTTGTAGTCGTGGCCGCCGGTGAAGATGGTGGTGTCGGCGAGAAACTTGGTGGTGGTGCCGTGTTCGGACTTGTCGCACTTGCCGACAGCCTTGACGGGACCATCGGGGACGCCGCGCTTGTAGGTCTGGCGGTAGACCTTGCCATCGCGGCGGACTTCGACCTGAAGCCACTCGGAGAGGGCGTTGACGACCGATGCGCCGACGCCGTGGAGGCCGCCGGACACCTTGTATCCGCCGCCGCCGAACTTCCCGCCGGCGTGGAGGACGGTCATGATGACCTCGAGGGCGGAGGTGTTCATCTTGGGGTGCTTGTCAACGGGGATGCCGCGGCCGTTGTCGGTGACGGTGACCACGTTGTCCTTGCCGATGCTGCAGACGATGGTGTCGCAGTGGCCGCCCAGCGCCTCGTCGACCGAGTTGTCGACGATCTCGCGGACGAGGTGGTGGAGACCGCGGTTGTCGGTGGAGCCGATGTACATGCCGGGGCGGCGGCGGACGGCCTCGAGGCCCTCGAGGACTTGGATCGAACTGGCGTCATAGTTTGAGGACGAGGCCATGAATACTCCCTCCGCGCGGGGCGGCAACGTGGACTAGGCGGTCTCGGACCGGGACGGCGGCAGAGGAGCGCCCGCGCGCTCCCGGTAGAAGATCATGCGCGCGACCGCCACACCGGCGGCGACGAAGGCGTAGATGAGCACGGCGATGGCGATGCCGACGACGCCGCCATCGAAGCGGGCGACGACCTGCGGTGTGGTGGCGAGGACGAGCCACGAGATGATGAGCAGGCCGATCGTCTGGCCGACGCTGCCGGTGACGACTTTGATGCTGGAGCGGATGGCGGCGATGGGGCCGAGGTTGTTGGCGGCGATGGCTTCCGCGACGAAGGCGAAGAGCACCGCACCGACGATGACGAGCGTGGAGAGGACAAAGGTGATGAGCGGGGTGAGATCGATGCCGACGATCTGGAGCACCGCGATGAGGATGCCGGAGGGGACGATGAGGACGAGTCCGGCGAGCAGCATGAGGGCGAGGAAGGCGAGGTAGTGCAGGGCGTTGCGCCCGACGTGGTAGATGAGGCGATCACCGAGGAGCGTGGACTCGGCGGCGACGCGGGCGGCGAGGGTCTTGTAGAGCATCACCAAGAGGACGGCGGCGAGGATCGCGCCGAGGATGACGAGGAGGGCCGCTCCGGGATCGGGTGACCACGCGGCGGCACGGGGGAAACCCTCGATGCCGACGGCGTCCAGGCCTGCGACGAGTGAGGGCACGAACCAGCCGACGATGGCGAGGAGGTTGCCGTCGTTCGCCCACGCGGTGATGAACTCGGTGATGGCGGGGTCGGCATTGGGGGCCTGAGCGACGGCATCGGCGATCGGTGCGGCGAGGGAGGTCGGGCTGACGCGCGGTCCGGTGAGGAGCAGGGCGTCGGTGGCGACGGGGATGAGCATCGGCAAGGGTGCGGCGAGGAGCAGGGAGAATCCGGCGGCGAAGGAGGCGATGACCCCTGACGGTGCCGTGGATTCAGCGCGAGTCGGTCGCATCATGCGGGCCGTGTGCTCCTGCGTGGACGTCCCGGGTTCGCGGGGGGCGTCGGGTCAATCGAGTCCGAGTTCGGCGAGGCGTTCCTCGTCGAGACCGAAGTGGTGGCCGAGTTCGTGGACCACCGTGATCCGGACTTCGCGGGCGATGGCCTGCGGCGACCGGAATGCCCGCTCGAGCGGGCCGCGAAAGATCGTGATCTTGTCCGGCAACACCATGCCGTAGGTCGAGTCGCGTTCGGTCTGGGGAATCCCTTCGTACAGGCCGAAGAGGGTCTCCGCGCCGTCCTCCCACATCGTCAGATGGTGAGCGGAGGGTTCGTCCTCCACGACCACTTCGACGTTGTCGAGCATTGCCGCGACCTGCGGTGGCAACCCGTCCAACGCCTTCTCGACCAGTCGCTCGAAGTGCCTTCTGCGGGCCCATGCGATGCGGCGATGAGGGGCGTCGGACATGGCGAAAGTTTACCGTATTTCGGGGTTGCTCCGCCACTCCCATTCGGCCAGAAAAGGCTTGTCCGTACGCGGGTTTTCGGCGGTCGGATCAGGCCTCGTGGACGATGCTGCCGCCGAGCACGGTGAGGTCGCATTTGAGGGTGTGGAGTAGCTCCGGATCGACGGCGCGGGGATCGTCGGAAAGGAGGGCGAGATCCGCCAGCATGCCGGGGGCGATGGTGCCTTTTCGGTCCTCTTCAAAGGTGGCGTAGGCACCGTTGCGGGTGAACATCTGGAGTGCCTCCATGACGGTGACGCCCTGGCCGAGGCCCATGTGCTGCCCATCGCGGGTGAGGCGGGTGACGGCGGAGCGGATGCCCATGAAGGGATCGCAGGAGACGACGGGGACGTCGGAGCTGCCGACACTGACGATGCCGTAGTCGAACCATGAGCGGTTGGGGTAGCAATAGGCGAGTTGGCGCTCGGTGAAGTTGCGGATGTAGGAGTCGCCGAGCTCGTAGGTGAAGTTGGGTTGGGGCACGGCAACGAATTTGTGAAGGCGCATGCGATCCAGCAGGGGTGGCGGGCAGAAGCCGCAGTGCTCGATGCGATGGCGGTGATCTTTGCGGGGGTGGGCCGCGAGGGCTTTCTCGTAGGCGTCGAGGATCATCGTGATGGCACGGTCGCCGATGGCGTGGGCACAAAGCTGGAAACCGGCGGCGTGGGCGCGGCCGAACTTGTCGTCGAGTTCCTGCTGAGTCCAAATGGAGATGCCGTAGTTGTTGGGGTCGTCGTGGTAGGCGTCGAACATGGCGGCGGTCTTGCCGCCACCGGAGCCGTCCTGGAACAGTTTGGCGGGGCCGATGCGGAGCCAGTCGTCGCCGAAGCCGGTCTTGATGCCGAGAGAGATGAGTTCGTCGAGGGTGTCGTCGATCATCATCATGAGATTGACCCGGAAGGGGAGTTCGCCGGCGGTGCGGAGTTCTTGGTAGGCAGCGAGTTCGTCAGCGGTGGAGAGCATCGCCTCAGCGGTGCTGGTGATGCCGTAGGCGCGAAAGCGGTCACCGGCGGCGCGGAGGTCGTCTTTGATGTCGGCGACGGTCGGTTTGGGCATGAGGTCCATGACGAGGCGCATCGCGGTCTCGCGGAGGACGCCAGTGGGCTCGCCGTTGGCATCGTGGTCAATCTCGCCGCCTTGGGGGGCGGGGGTTGATGCGGTGATGCCGGCGAGTGCGAGCGCGGCGGAGTTGGCGACGCCAATGTGACCGCAGGTGCGGGTGAGGAATGCGGGGCGGTTTCCCGTTGCGGGGTCGAGGTCCCAGCGGGTGGGGTGGCGTTGGATGTCGAGGCGGGTGTCGTCGTAGCCGCGGGCGAGGAGCCATTCGGGGGTGGCAGGATCGGCGGCGGCGGCGCGGTAGGCGGTTTGGAGTTCGGCAAGGGTGGCGATGGCGTCGGGCTTGGCATTGATGGCGCGGAGGCCGCGCCCGTAGATGATCGGATGGGTGTGGTTGTCGTTGAAGCCGGGGATGAGGGCGCGACCAGCGAGATCAATGACGCGGGTGCGGGGGCCTTGTTCTGCGCGAACGGTGGCGAGGTCGCCGACGGCGACGATGCGTTCGCCGAGGACGGCGACGGCGTCGGCCACGGGCTGATCGGGATTCATGGTGAGGACGGGACCGTTGAGAAAAAGCAAATCGGCGGGCATGGGGATGACTCCTGCGTGCGCGTGGATCGTATGGCGGGATCGTACTTGAGGATCGTGCGGCGGGGGTGATGGATAATCCCAGCGCGAACGACCCGGGTCGTCGCGGCCGTCCCCTCCCCTCCCCGACTGAAGGAGTGCCTGATGAATCTCGCGAAGCATGCGCGATATCCGCTGACGTTCGGTCCGACGCCGGTGCAGCCGTTGAAGCGGCTGAGTGCGCATCTCGGCGGCAAGGTCGAGCTGTGGGCGAAGCGGGACGACTGCAACAGCGGATTGGCGTTCGGCGGGAACAAGATCCGGAAGCTGGAGTACCTCGTGCCGCAGGCGCTGGCGGAGGGGTGCGACACGTTGGTGTCGATCGGGGGGATTCAGTCGAATCACACGAGGCAGGTGGCGGCGGTGGCGGCGCACCTCGGGATGAAGTGTCTGCTGGTGCAGGAGAACTGGGTGAACTACTCGGACGCGGTGTATGACCGGGTGGGGAACATCGAGATGTCGCGGATCATGGGGGCGGAGGTGCGGCTCGACGCGGCGGGGTTCGACATCGGGATCCGAAAAAGCTGGGAGCAGGCGTTGGAGGAGGTTCGGGCGCGCGGTGGAAAGCCGTTTCCGATCCCGGCGGGGGCGTCAGTACATCCGCTGGGCGGCCTCGGATACGTCGGGTTTGCGGAGGAAGTGCGCGCGCAAGAGGCGGAGCTGGGGTTCCGGTTCGACTACATCGTGGTCTGCTCGGTGACGGGGAGCACGCAGGCGGGGATGGTGGTCGGGTTCGCGGCGGATGGCCGGGCGGACCGAGTGATCGGGATCGACGGCTCGGCGAAACCGGCGCAGACGCGGGCGCAGATTCTGGAGATCGCGCGGAACACGGCGCAACTGGTCGAGCTCGGGCGGGAGATCACCGAGGCGGACGTGGTGCTGGACGAGCGTTTTGGCGGGCCGGAGTACGGGCTGCCGAACGAGGGCACGCTGGAGGCGATCCGATTGAGCGCGCGGCTCGAGGCGATGATGACCGACCCCGTGTATGAGGGGAAGTCGATGCACGGGATGATCGAGATGGTGCGGGATGGGGAGTTCCCGGCGGGGTCGCGGGTGCTCTACGCGCATCTCGGCGGAGTGCCGGCGATCAACGCCTACAGTTTCATCTTCCGGAACGGGTGACCTACGCCTTGCGCTGACCCACGCTATCGGGAATAAGCGACGCGACCATCGCTGATGGTGTGGTCGATCTTGACAGTGGCGAGGCTGTCGGGTTCGACGGCGTGGAGGTCGGTTTCGAAGACGGTGACGTCGGCGAGCATGCCGGGTTTGAGCATACCTTTGCGGTGCTCGTCGAAACTCGCATAGGCACCAGCGGCGGTGTAGGCGTGGAGGGCCTCGTCGAGGGAGATGCATTCGTCGGGGTTGATCAGGACGCCTGCGTAGTCCTTGCGGGTGACCATCGTTTGGATGCCGACCATGGCGCTGACCCCGACAACGGGAGCATCGGTGGAGGCGGCGGCGACGATGCCGCGATCGATGAAGGAGCGCATGGCGACACTGCCGCGCATGCGCCACTCGCCAAGGTTGCGGGTGTAAGCCTCGCGGAAGTGGTAGAGGAAGCTGGTGCCGGTGGTGACCACCACGTTCTGCTCGGCGATGCGGGCGAGGAGATGGTCGTCGACGATCGAGCAGTGCTCAATGCGGTGGCGGGCGTCGGGCCGGGGATCGGCCTGCTGGGCTTCTTTGTAGGCATCGAGGACGAGCTGGATGGCGGCGTCGCCAATGGCGTGGATGCCGACTTGGAAGCCGGCTTTGTGAGCGCGGAGAACTTTGGCTTTGAGGTCTTCGGGTTCCATCATCCAGAGGCCGAGGTCGGCTTCGCTGTCCTCGTAGGGGAGAAGCATGCGGGCGGTGCGGCCGCCGATGGAGCCGTCGCTGAAGAGTTTGGCGCCGCCGATGCGCAGCCAGTCGTCGCCGAAGCCGGTGCGGAGCCCGAGCTCGCTGAGGGGATCGAGGAGGGGATCGATCATCGGCATCACGGTGAAGCGGAGGGGGAGTTCACCACGGTTACCAAGGTCTTGGTACGCGGCGAACTGGGCACCATTCTCGATCATGGCGTCGACGGCGCTGGTGACGCCGGTGGCGAGGTAGCTGGCGCCGGCAGCGCGGATGGCGGCGACCATCTCCTCGTGCGTGGGGTTGGGCACCGCCTGCTGAACGATCGCCATCGCTGTCTCACGGAGGACGCCGTTGGGGGCGCCGTGGGGATCGCGGTCGAAGACGCCGCCGTCGGGATCTGGGGTTGAGGCGGAGACACCTGCGAGGCGAAGGGCCATCGCATTGGCGGCGCCGATGTGGTGGCACATGCGATAGAGGATCACCGGGTGATCGGGGGCGACGGCGTCGAGCTCGGCGGCGAGCGGGTTGCGGCCTTCGGCGAGGCGGGCGTCGTCATAGCCTTGGCCGATGATCCAGGTGCCTTTGG
Organism: bacterium; assembly: GCA_029977305.1. Classification (GTDB taxonomy): domain Bacteria; phylum Chloroflexota; class Chloroflexia; order Thermomicrobiales; family UBA6265; genus CADCWF01. Next base: position 8,329 of record JAPOLF010000058.1, read on the forward strand.
GGAGGGTGGCGGACTTGGCGGCGACACGGGCGGTGATGTCGGCGATGGAGGAGTTGGTCTCCGGGGAGAGATCGAGTTGGAGGGCGCTGAGGCCGACCATCATCGGGTGGGCGTGGGCGTCGTAGAGGCCGGGGGTGGCGGTGCGGCCGCGGAGGTCGATGGTTTCGGTTGCGGCGGGAACGGCGGCGCGAGCGGTGGCGTCATCGCCGACGGCGACGATACGGCCGTTGCGGATGGCGACCGCGGTGGCGCGGGGATGGGCGGGGTCCATGGTGAGGACGCGGCCGTTGATCAGCAGTAACCCGTCCGGCATCTGATGCGTCCTTCACCTGTCCAGGAGGATATCCGAGTTTGTATCCGGACCGGCATCGTCGAAGTCGGCCTATGGAGAGAACGGTCTCCGACAGCCAATCCTCCGACTGCGTGGCTCAGCGCCTACTAAATCAGCCCCGAGACGCCGATGTTGAACCCGCCGCAGTTGGAGCCAATGGAATACTGCGTCGCGCTGGTGATGCGTCCCCGCCAGACGCCAGGTGAGGGGTTTGTCAGAGCAAGCGCGCCATTTCCGGAATTGTCGTAGAGCGTGCAATTCGTCAGGTCACCAGAGAGTTGAAATTCGAAATTGGAGAGGAAGGTGTAGTAGAAGAAGTAGTCGTCGGCCCGATTCAACGATACCGAGCAACCAGCGGGATCGGTGGGGTTGTAACAGCGGCATTGGCTGCCGACGTTCGAAAATCCTTGGGGGCAGACGCACGCGCCGGCTTGGCACAGCGCGCCGGTGGTGTTGCACGTGGCTTCACATGCATTGCAATTGTTCTGACTATTGTCCAAGTTCACGCATGAGTTGCAATAGGTCAGGTTGCTGTCGGAGCAGGTGCAACTGCTGGCGATGCATGTCGCTCCGTTGCAGACATTGCCACAACTCGAGCAGTTGTTAGTGTCAGTCTGCAGGTCGACGCAGGAGCCGTTGCAGGCTTGGAGTCCAGTGGGACAGACGCACCGCTTGCCTTGGCAGCGGGTGCCACTGCAGCACCGCTTCTTCTTGCACGACGATCCGGCTCTGGCGCAGCCGGCCTCGGCTTGGTTGAAGAGCGACACGCCTGTGGCGGCGGCAACCAAGGAGGCCGCGGCGGCGCGACGGGTGCGACGAGAGGCGAAGAGGCGGGTCAAGGAGTCGAAGCGCCCTGAGTCCATTGGAGTCCCCTTTCCACACGACCTGAACCCTGGAAGTTTACATCAGGAAGTGGGTCGGGCCGCTGTCGCGACACGCCACAGTCGGATCGGCATCGCCAGCCATCGCAGGAGCGATGGTGCTACCCGAGGACCAGCCCATTGACGTACACGCTGGTGTTGCAGCTCGACCCAATGTTGTACCCCGTTGCGTTGTTCATCTTGAACTCCCACGTCTGATCGGATTGGTTGACGAGGGTTACGCCTGTGGGCGTGTAGAACTGGCAATTCAGGAGATCGCCTTCCGTGATGATCGTGAAGTACGAGTTCCACCCGATGTAGAGGTTGTAATTCCCCACCGTATTAAGCGTGATCGGGCAGCCACCAGCGACGTTGGATTGGCAGACACAGCGGCCGTTCTGGTCGATTTTGAAGCCCGAGGGACATACGCAGCCATAGGCTTCGCAATATGCGCCAGCTGCAACGCAGTTCGCCTCACAGGAATGGCAGTGGATCGGGCTGACATCGACACAGGTTCTGTCGCAGATGAGTTGCTCGGGGAGGCAGGTGATTGGCGCGGGACCATTGTCGTGGTGCCGCTGCTTGCCGTGGGATTTGCGCTTGCGATTGGACGTCTTGCGGGCGCAGCGGGAGGTGCCGTCGAGTTTGGCGATGCAGCGGCCGGAGCAGCACTCGTCGCCGGAGGTGCACTGCATGCCGGTGCCGCCGCAATCGGGGGGCACGACCACGACGGCCTTGGTCGATGACATGGATCGAACACCAGCCACCCCAGCGAGAAAGGCAGCGAGTGCGGTGCGGCGGGAAGCGAACCGTCGCGTGAGCATGTCGAAATGTGATGCGTCCATATTGTGACCTCAGCGCTGCGTCTAGACTTTGCACAGTTTACTCCCTGCCGCTTGGGTCATGGCACTACCGAGACGGAACGCTCCTCGAAAGGCAACACGATGGCAACGTGGGCGAACTGGGCGGGAAACATCACGACGTCGCCGGCACGGGTGGCGCAGCCGGCAACGATCGACGAGG
>JAPOLF010000059.1 GCA_029977305.1 bacterium
GCTATCAATGAAAATCTGATTTTAGTTTCCAAGCTCTACGTTGTGAACTTGCTTTTATTGCTTTTTTCTTTTTTGTCCCCCATGTATAAACTCGCCTTCTTCTTAGTACTCATACTCCTCATCATCCAACTCATCTTCAATCTCTATTGCGTCGAGCTCGGCTACCGCGAGAACGATCTCGGCGTCTTTCAAGCGGCGCAGACCGTCGCCATGGCAATCGCGGCCGTGGCGATGGGACCGGTTATTCGCCGGTCCGGCGCGTGGGGTTCGATGGTGGGTGCCATCGCGATCTTCACCGTGAGCTCGTTCTTCATGGCGTGGGCCGAGAACTTCTGGTTGCTCGCGGCGCTCTCCGCCCTGAGTGGTGTCGGGCTCGCCTATCTGTTCAACTCGATCATGCCCTACATCATCGAGTGGACGCCACGTGAGCACCGCGCCAATGTCGCCGCCATCGTCTTCGCGGTGACATCCCTCTCCGGAACCGTCGGCTCGCTGGTTGGCGGCTACCTGCCCGACACCATGCCCATCTCCGACCTCTGGTCCTACCGCTGGACGCTCGTCATCGGCACCCTCATCGCGGGCGTCGGCATCATCCCGCTCCTTTTGATGCGCGACACCCGTGGCGAGAACCCCGTGCCGGAAGTCGGGGCCCAACGCGAAGCCGAGAGCAAGCAGGAGCGCCGTCAGGTTCGCACCGACGTTGCCGTCTTCGTCGCGATCGGCGGCATCATGGCCCTCGGCGCAGGCATGGTGATCCCCTTTTACAACGTCTACCTCACCGACCTCGGTGCGCGCTCCGGGACCATCGGTCTCGTCTTCGCCGTGGGGGGATTCGCCTCCGCGATCTTCGGCTTGGCCGCCCCGATGGTCCAGCGCCGCTTCGGTGCCATCCCCGCCGTCGCGACCATCCGCCTTGCTGGTCTCCCGCTCTTCGCGATGCTGATCTTCCTCCCGGCGCTCCCCATCGCGATCGCCGCGCATATCGTCCGTCAGATCACCATCAATCTTGGCTGGCCCATCGATTCCACCTTCATCGCCGAGGTGCTGCCGCCGTCGAAGCGCGCCAGCGTCTACGGCCTGCGCTCGGCCTCGTGGAACCTCCTCTGGGCGCTCGCCAGCCTCATCGGCGGATTCGTCATCGTCCGCTTCGGGTACGCCATACCCTTCGCCACCTTGGTCATCACTGGTCTCGTCGCCATCGTCCTCTTCGTGGTCTACTACGGGCGTCATCCGCGCGTGCGTTCAGGCGATCTTCCGTCAGCGCTCCCGCGAGGCAGATCTATTGCCAATCGCGCCCGCCAAGAGGCCGCCTGACCGAGGAGTGCCGTGCGCCACGTCGTTGCTCTCCGCCGCGAATGGGCATCGACCAACCTCGATGTGCGCTGGTTCTACCTGTTCAACTTGTTGGCATTCGTGGCATGGGGCGTGCTCGGTCTCGACGTCAATCTCTACCTCCGCGAGCTCGGTCTCAACGAGCGTTCGATGGGACTCTTCGCTGCCGTGCAGACCCTCGCCATGGCCGTCGCCGGCGCCGCCATGGGCCCGCTCTTCCATCGAATAGGGGTGTGGGCCACCCTCCTCGGGAGCACCTTGCTCTTCGCGGTGTCAGCCTTCGCCCTGGCATTCGTCAGCGGAATGTGGCCGTTGATGGCGTTGGCGGTCCTCACTGGCCTCGGCATCTCCGCACTCTTTGCTGGAACGATGCCCTTCATCATAGAGCTCGCTCCGCCTGCCCATCGCTCCGGTGTCGCCACCATCGCCTTCGCCCTGATCGGCCTCTCCTTCACCCTCGGATCCCTGCTCGGTGGCCTGCTCCCCACCGTCCTCCCCCTTGATGCCCTCGGCAGCTACCGCTGGACCATCGCCATCAGCGCGGTGATCGCCGGCCTCAGCAGCATCACCTTCCTCGCCATGAGTCGCCACCTTCGCGCACCAGCCCCCCTCCCCGAGCGCGCGCACACCGATGACACCCCGGTGGACCAGCCCGCCATCACCCGCAGGGATGCATCCGTCGCCGTGATCGTCTCCGGTCTCCTTGCCGCTGCATTCGGCGCGCTCCTGCCGTTCTACAACGTCTACCTCTCCGATCTCGGCATGGCGACCAGCACCATCGGCCTCATCTTCGCTGCCGGTGGTTTCGCCCAAGCGATGATCGGGCTCACGGCTCCCGTCTGGAGTCGACGCCTCGGCAGTGTCTGGACCGTCTCCGGCTTGCGCGTCGCGCCAGTGCCCTTCTTCGCGGTGCTGCTGATCGCCCCCACCGCCGGTCTCGCCGCGCTCGCCTACATCGTCCGCGCCGGCACCTTCGGCCCGACGGTGCCCGCCGAATCCACCTTCCTCGCGGACTTCTTCCCTGACCGCATGCGTTCCCATGTCTTCGGCTTCCGGTTCGCCTCGTGGAACCTCGGGTGGGCCGCCGCCAGCGCCATCGGCGGCGTGCTCATCGTGGCCTACGGCTACTCTCCGGTGATCCTCATGTTCGTCGGCTTCACCATCATCGCCAACGTCATCAACGTTCTCTACTTCGGCCGCCATCCCGCCGTGAAGTCCGGCCACGTCCCCGGCGCATTGCCACCCCGTGCGCGCGCCCGGGCAGGCACCGCACAGTGAGCACTGAACAGGTCACCCGCAGGCACCTGCTCGCGGCGATGACCGCCGCTTCGGCGTTTCGCCCCATGAACACCCGTGCCGAAGATCCCCTCGAGCAACGCCTCAACACACTGTCCATTGAGCAACTCGTCGGTACCCTCTTCGTCGTTCCCATCCTCGGGACTTCCCTCTCGCCCGAGGAAATCCTGATGCTCGAGACCATGCAGCCGGGCGGCGTCATCCTCGTCAGCAACAACATTGGCACCGATGACGAGGTGCGCTCCCTCGTTGCTGCCATTCACGCCACCAACCCGACCCTGCCACCCCTCGTCTGCATCGATCAGGAAGGTGGTCTCGTCTCGCGCCTGCCGGGTGACCCCGCCCTCGACGCGCCCATGCTCGGCACCCTCGCTCCGGAGGAGATCGCCCGGCAATCCGCCCTCCGCGGAGAGTTCCTCGCCACGTTCGACATCGACGTCAACTTTGCGCCCGTCGCCGACATCGCCTGGACCCCTGACAGCTTCATGAGCGGACGCGCATTCGGCTCAACGCCTGAGCAGGTCGCTGTTGCCGTGGCGGCCTACACCGAAGGGGCCAACACCACCCCCGTCACCCACTGTGCCAAGCATTTCCCCGGACACGGACGCGCCGTCACCGATTCGCACTACGCGCTTCCGGTGGTCGATCTCAGTGCAGAGGACTGGTCCATCACCGACGCCCTCCCGTTCGCTGCAGCCGTGGACGCCGGCATCCCCATGGTGATGCTCGGTCATCTCCAACTTCCGCAATGGGATGACCTACCCGCTTCACTCTCCCCTGAGGCCGTGCGCATGCTCCGAGACGACCTCGGCTTCGACGGCCTCGTCATCACCGACGATCTCGGCATGGACGCTCTCGCCGCCTATGACGCGTTCACCATCACCGACTTGGCGCTCGCCGCTGGTGTCGACACCCTGCTCTTCGCCAAGCCCCAGGTCCCGGTCGAGCAACTCGCCGCCCACCTGCTCGAGCGGATCAGCACCGGTGATCTTGAACCCGCCGCCATCCGCGACCTCGCCCGTCGCATGGTCGCGCTCCGCGAGGCGCATCGCAGCTGATCACGCCGGTTGCGGTTCCGGATCCTGCGGCTTGAACGACCCCGCGCCGCGAGCCACGAGAATCCACACCGCGGGGATCAGGGGCAGCACCGCCAGCACGACGATCGCGTTGGAATACGACCCGAACAAGTCATGCGAGAACCCGATTGGCGACGGTCCCAAGGCCGCTGCCGCGATGCCCGCCGAGTTCCCGAAGCCGCGAATCGCGCCAAGGTGCCGCCGCCCGAACACCGCCGGCCACGCCACATCCATCGCGACCATCCACAACCCGACCGCCGCCCCGCGCCATGCCGCATAGGTCAGGGCGCTGGTCGGCGTGTCCGCGAAGAGCAGCCAGATCAACGTGATCGTGAACAGCACTTCGCTCACCGCGATCGCATAGCGCGGTGCTTTGCGGTCAACCAACCACCCGGCGAACAGCGCCATCGGCAGTGCCACCATCGACTCGACGGTGAACGTCGCGGCGGCCAACCCAGCGCTCATGCCCCGCTCCTCGAAGAGCGACACCTGATTGAACGACACCCCGGTGAGCACCAACGCTGGGATCGCCCCGGCGAGCACCATCGCCCAGAAGATCGGAGTCCGCATCGCCTCGTGCAGCGTCGGTCCCCAGTCCAGTGAGCGAGACACCGGGGCGTCCTCCGGTTCGGGAGGCTCGCCATCCGCTCGCTGCCCGACATCCTCCGGCCGATCGTGCACGATGAACGCGATCGCCGGAATCAATATCAGCGCGATCGCAAGAGCTTCCCATCGCCACGCCGCGCGCCAACCCATCCGATCGATCAGGAACACCCCAACGGCCGGGATCGTCGCGACGCTCAAGGTCGTCGCCAACCCGAGCAGACTGAAGGCGCGTCCGCGCCGCTGCACGAACCAGAACGGTACCAACGTCCGCGCCGCCAGCGGCAGCAACCCCGCCCCCATCGTGCGCAGGAACGCGAATGCCACGAGCACCATCAGCGGCCCGCGCATGGTGCTCGCGAAGAGCAGCGCAGCCACCAAGCCCACACTTGAGACCAGCAGGCTCCGCTTTGTCCCCCAGCGGTCGATCACCCGCCCCAGCGGGATCAGCGCGATCGCGCTGAACATCGTCCCCACGGAGTAGTAGAGGGAGAACATCGATCGCGGCATCTCGAGGTCGTCCAGCATCGGCTCGACGAAACTCGACACGCCATACGTCTGCGAAGGCCCTGACCAAAACAGCGCCAGCCCGGCCACCGCGAGCACCCACCACCCGGAGAACCCGCGGTCGGTCTTGATGCCGTCGAAGATGGCGCGGCGCGATTTCACGACGATGACCTCAGCGAGAACGAGGAGGGGAGGCGTACCACCGGCCCGATGCCCGAAGCATCACCGATTCGCCCTCACCTGTCTCCTTACGCCTCAGCCGTCCCCGCCAGCCCGAGCCGATCTGCCTGCACCCGCAGGCCCGCGATCACCGCCGCGATCAGGTCCTCCATTGGCAGGCCGAGCCTCTCAGCGCCCGTGGCGATGTCCTCGCGGCTCACCTTCGCGGCGAACGCCTTGTCCTTCAGCTTCTTCTTCACCGAGGAGACTTCCACCCCGAAGAGCGATTTGTCCGGTCGGACCAATGCGCACGCCATCACGAACCCGCTCAGCTCATCCACCGCGCAGAGCGTCTTCTCCATGGGCGTCTCCGGTTCCACCCCGCTGTAATCGGCATGGGAGAGGATTGCCCGGCAGACGTCCTCACTCCACCCTGCCTCACGCAGGTGCCGAACGCCCACGAACGGATGCCCCGTCTCGCTCAATTCGAGATTCGGGTGTCGCTCGTAATCCATGTCGTGCAGCAGACCGACCGCGCCCCAGAGATCCTCGTCCGCCCCATCCTCACGCGCGAAGTAGCGCATCGAGGCCGAGACCGCCTCGCAATGCTTGCGCAGGCTGTCAGACGCCACCCATTCATGGAGCAATGCGCGAGACTGGCTGATCAGTGGGTATGCGGCGTCATCCACGGCGGAATCCTTCCTCATCGTCAGCGGCCACCCATGCGGCGCACTGCCGGCCGATTGTTACCTTCCGGTCCTGCAGGGTCAAATCCCGGCGTTGACCGTGGGCCAACTGCAGTGGTACAAACCCCGTACTAGTCAATGATTGACTAGTCCAACGTCGAACCCGCGTCCTTCCGCCATCGGAGCCCCACTCATGGTCGCGACCCCCGAGAGCGCCCCGGTCGCCATCATCAATCCCCGGACCTCCGGAGCTGCCCAACCGGCCTTCGACGCCTACGGCCGCCAGATGTCTTACTTGCGCATCTCGCTCACCGATCGCTGCAACTTCCGCTGCGTCTACTGCATGCCCGCCCTCGGGATGAAGTTCCAACCTCGCGAGGAGCACCTCACCGACGACGAACTCCTCCGCGTGATCGGGCTCTTTGCCAAGATCGGCATCCGGAAACTCCGCCTGACCGGTGGGGAACCAACCATCCGGCCGCATCTGGTCGGGTTGATCCGCGCCATGAAGGAGTTCGATGGCATCGAGGAAGTCTCGATGACCACCAACGCCCTCTTGCTCAGCCGCCTCGGCCCTGACCTCAAGGAGGCTGGCCTCGATCGCGTCAACATCAGCATCGACACCCTCGACCCCGATCGCTTCCGCGAGATGACCCGTGGCGGTCGCCTGGATCTCGTGTGGAAAGGGATTGAAACGGCCGACGCCGTCGGCCTGACGCCGATCAAACTCAACACGGTCGTCATGCGCGGGCAGAACGATCACGAAGTCGTTGATCTCGCCCGCCTCACCCTCGACCATCCGTGGTCCATGCGCTTCCTCGAGATCATGCCACTCGAGGGCGTCGGCGATGTCCACGACGAAGGCCTCGTCACCAGCGAGGAGACCAAATCTCGCCTCGAGTCGGTTTACGGCCCGCTCGAGCCCATCGAGACCGATCCCGCAGACCCGGCGCGCCTCTGGCGAATCGCTGGCGCTCCCGGCACGATCGGCTTCATCTCACCGGTCTCCGCACCGTTCTGCGCCGCCTGCAATCGCCTCCGCCTCACCGCCGATGGCAAGATCCGGCTCTGCCTCCTCCGCCCCGATGAAGGCGACCTGCGCGATCTGCTCCGTGCTGGTGCCGACGACGACACCCTCGAGGAGGCGATGCGTGCCGCCATCTGGCGCAAGCCATGGGGCCACAAACTCAGTGAGGGGAAGCGCGACACCATTCGCGGGATGAGTCAGATCGGCGGCTAGCCGCTACGGCTGCGCCTCGAGGCTCCGTGCTTCGGACTCGGTCAATCCACCGGTGATCTCACTCTCCGGGCTGCCGATCAGCAAAGTCGGCGTCGTGCCCGGGGTGTTCTTCCCCTCATCGATCACCAGGTACACATTCACCGCCACGGTCTCAGAAGGGCGCACCTCGAGGGTGTCCCCGGCGCCGATCACGTGCGTTTCGCCCTCGATGCTCGACTCGATGAAGATCGTCGGATTGAGGACATTGCCCGGGAGTTCACCATCAAGCTGGTACGCCCCCGCCGGCAACCCCGAGAACTCGAGCCGGCCCGCGGTCGTCCCGTCGATGCCGGTCACGCCCTCCATCGCCGTCGTCTCACCGGTGCCGATCCCCGAGATGCTGATCGGAATCCCGCTCGCGACGGCATCACATGCTGTCTCCCAAGCCGTCACATCGCCGCCTGCATCCGTCCCGCTCGGACACCCGAAGACATTCACCTGGACTGTTCCGGTCGTCCCGGCGATGGCCGGCAGCAGCGCCAGTTCCACCGAGATGCCAAAGTCGTACATCCCCTCCTGCTCGGGGATGCTCGTGGAAACCAATTGCCCTTGATACCGGAGCGGCGTCATCTGCGTCCCGAAACCGGGCACCGCGACCACCCAATCACCGGCGGCCAACCCCTCGAACAGCACCGATTCCGCCCCGGGGTCCATGCATCGCGATTGGAGGGGGGGAGCACTGAAATCGGTGGTCCCGGCGGGGAAGATCCCCATGCACACCTGCTCGTCCTCCACCAACCCGGAGTCCGGGAAGGAGACCGATACCGAGAGGTTCTTGCTGCCGAAAAACTGGTCATTCTGCGCGGCCAGCGCACTTCCGGAGGAGAAGCGGCCGAGCATCAGCACAAACACGACAAAGCCGAGCATCAGCCGTCGGCCGATCCTCTTGCCCTGGAACGTTCCTCTGTCAGCCCTGGGGTGGGCGACCATCACGCTCCCTCGCCTCCGAACACGCGTTCAGGCTTCATTCGAAGTATAGACCGTACATCCCCCCGGATGTCCCGTTCAGACACCTAAACGTCCCGGTTCGCGTTCCGGTTTCTCCCGCTATTCCGCAACTATTGTCCGCAGCGGAATCACGGTATCCTCGTCCTGCCAACACGTCTTCAGAAAGGATCGGCAGTTGTCCGCAAACCGCCAAACTGGTCCAATCAAGCGCCTCGCCGTCGCGCTGCCCATTCCCCATACGGACGCTGTTCGATTCGAGCGTGAACTCCCCGGCGTGGAGGTCGCCATCACCGACTGGCCGCCGCCCCCCGGATTCTTCGCAGGGGCAGATGCCATCCTCGCTTGGGGCTTGGAGCCAGACCACCTCGCAGCATGCGACGCCCTCCGCTGGCTCCAGACAGGTGGGGCAGGGGTGGAGCACCTGCCGATGCAGTGGCTCCGCGACAGAGACATCGTGGTCACCAACGGAAGCGGCTTTCACGTCCCGAACATGGCCGAACACACCTTCGCGATGATCCTCGCCTTCGCCCGATGCATCCCCGCCCTCATCCGTGCCCAAATCGACGGCGAGTGGCGTGAGCGCGAGCATCACCCCCACATCTTCGAAGTCGGCGGTCAGCGCATCCTCCTCGTCGGCACCGGCGACATCGGCCAGAGCATCGCCGTCCGTGCCAAGGCTTTCGATATGCACGTCGATGGCGTCCGCCGTCGCAATGATCAGCCAGCCCTGCCTGCCTTCGATCGCATGTGGGCCATCGCAGATCTGCACGCGGCGCTCGCCGAGGCAGATCACGTCGTCAACAGCCTGCCGATGACGGACGCCACCCGCAACCTGTTCGACGCCGCTGCCTTCGCCGCCATGAAGCCCGGTGCCCGCTTCTACAACCTCGGGCGCGGCGGCACCGTCGACACCGACGCGCTCATTGCCGCTCTTCGCTCCGGCCATGTGGCCGCTGCCGGGTTGGACGTCACCGAACCCGAACCACTGCCCGCCGATTCCCCGCTCTGGGACATGGAGCAGGTGATCATCACCGCCCACACCGCCGGCGCCACCCCGAATCTCTGGGGCCGTATCGTCGATCTTACCGTCGACAATGTGCGCCGCTGGAATGCTGGCGACCCGCTCCGCAATCAGGTTGACCTCACCCTCGGGTATTGATCTGCATCTTGACGTCACCACATGAAGTTGGGACCATCATCGGACGGTCTGATTGGCGCATGGATCACGGCTTGGGGACATGGGCAGGCGCGAACTTCGTGGCATCACCTTCCACGCCGAAGAACGCATCGCCCAGCGCAATCTCTCGCTGGATGACATCGCATACGTCTACGCCCATGGCACCCGCAGCCACAACGGCGGCGCCCTGCTCGTCCACCTCGGGAAGCGCGACATCCCGCCGGAAGACCGCCGCGACCAACACCGCACCCGTCTTGAGGGCACCGTTCTTGTCCTCGATCAGCAGACCGGTGGCTATCTGCGCACCGCCTACCGCAATCGCTCCCGCGGCCTAAAGGACATCAAGCGCAAGACCAAATACGCCCGCCCGAAGCGCCAGCGCCCGGGTTAGATCTCTCGCAACGACGCCCCGGCGCTGAAGGTGCACGGTTGCACCAACCCCGCCTTGCCCGCCATCCCATGTTCGCGGAAGTACCCGGCGTCCAGCGCCGCCTCAAGCGCCGGAACTTCGTCCTGTCGCACCAGGCAGATCGCCGCGCCACCCTCGCCACCGCCCATCATCCGTGCCCCGAGCACACCCGGCACCGCCCGCGCCTCCGCCACCAACTGCTCCACGCGCGGATGGCTGATGGCGTAGTCCACCGCGGATGATCGCCCGGACGCATCCATCAGCACCCCGAATGCCTCCCAGTCCCCGATCTGCATCGCGGCGTCGGCCCGATCAACCCGGTCACACTCCGTCACCACGTGGCGGATCCGCGCCACCAACCGGGGATCAACAGTCGGTGCGCCCTCGATCAGCGGAAGGTCCTGTGGGGAGATATCGGCGAGCACATCCAGTGGGCGTCCCAGCACCTGTTCCGCTGCTGCACGCGCCATTTCCGCCTCGCGCACCCGCGTCGGATAGGCCGAATCGCTCAGCGCTCTCGCCACCCCGGAGTCCATCACCGCGAACACCAGATCGCCGAGATCCGGATGCCGCTGCGCACTCTCCGTCGTCCGCCCGTCAAAGCGAATCCCCCCTCCATGCACGGACGCTGATTGATCCATCCGCCCACACGGCGTCCCGGCGCGGTGCTCCGCTTCCTGCGCTAGCAAGACGAGATCGCGCGGGAAGGGGCGTTCCTCGCTCAGCGTGAGCACGGATGCCACACACAGCGCCGCCGACGAGCTCACCCCGAACCCAAGCGGCACATTCCCGGCGATCGCCATCCGTGTCCCGGTCCGCAGTGTCAGGTCCGCACGCCCGAGAATCGCTGCCACCGCCCCCTGCACATAATCAGCAACGTCGTGCGTCGCCGAAGACGACCGCCAATCCCAGCTCTCGTCCGGAAGGATCTGCCGCGATTCCTCCGCCGACACATCCGCGCCGATCACCCGCACCGTGGAAGACGATGCCTCCGCGTCGGCCAACACGACGATCCACCGATC
>JAPOLF010000005.1 GCA_029977305.1 bacterium
TTCATGCTGGACGATTGCGCCTTGCGCATCATCCGCTCGAACTTGGTGATTCGGGTGTTGCTCATCTGTGAGCTCCTCCGCCGTGAACCCCGGCACTCCAGCCGGATCTTCCACCAGCCAATCGGCTGGCGACCGTTGCACCGCCGACAGGCCGACTCGGCCGCCGACGTGACGATCAACGCGCAGATGGAGCAGAGGTGCAGGGCCGTTGCCCGCCGTGGCCTCGTCGCCATCCGGGTCGTCTCTCGCGGTGGCAACGTATCCCGCATCCCCCCACACGTCAAGACAGCCGATGCACGAAAAAGTGCCAGGGTGTTCCGGCGATATCGACACCATGGCAAGCCTCAGATGGCAGCATCCTGCCGTCACCGCATCGGACCGACCCGACCCGTCGCCCGCACGCTCCGCTCACGCCCCGAAAGGGCTCATTCCTCGCCGCTCACGCCGTCTGCACCCTCCACTCGAACGAGACGTTTCGCACGCAGGACTGCAGTGCCATCCTCGGTCCAGGCCAGGTCGAGGCGCCGCTGAAATGCCCGAACGAGCACGTCGGGCCAATCCCTCTTCTCTAGAAAGCGCCGCGTTGTCCACCGGTCACCCCGCCTGCCACGCCAAATTGCGACGAAATTGCAACACCGCCCCGGGGTCCGATTCCTGCGGACGGGGGTAGAATGTCGTCATTCACCCACCGGCACGCCACGCCGGGGGACGATGCCCGCACCGCGCCGGTCCGGGTTGGGGAGGTTTCATGCGGCGTTCCTTCTGGCTGGCCACCGTCTCCGCCATCGCGAGTTTCGCCCTCATCGTCCTGGGCGGGCTCTCGCGCACGCAGACCGGCCCCGGGTGCACCGATTGGCCGAAGTGCAACGGCTCCTGGCTCCCCCCAGTGGAGTCCGCCGCCCTCATCGACTGGTTGCATCGCGCCGTCTCCGCCTCGATCGGCCTCCTCCTGCTGGTCACCGCGATCTCCGTGGTCACCTCCGCCTGCTCATCCCGATCGCGCCGGGCCGCCTTCGTCGCCGTCGGTCTGGTCGTCACCCAGTCCGCCATCGGGGCGCTCACCGTCGGCGGCGTCGCACCGGCCTGGGTCAGCACCATTCACCTCGGGCTCGCCATCCTCCTCTTCACCGCCACGATGCTCCTCGCCCTCGCCATCGCCGCCGATCGCGGCGCCCCGCGCTGGGCCGCCTCGCTGCTCGCCCCCGGCACCGCCGTCGAGCCGCACCTCCGCCACTCCGCCCTGCTCGCCATCGCCGCCATCTTCGTGGTGATCCTCTCCGGCGCCGCCGCCAACGCCACCAGCGTCGCGGTCGCCTGCACCACCTGGCCGCTCTGCCCCGACAACGCCGCCGCCGGCCTCGTCGCCCCCCGCGCCATCTCCACCAACGGCATCCTCATCGCCAGCGCCGTCTCCGTGCTCGTCGTCGCCGTGGTCGCCTGGCAGGGGCTCACCCGCCCGGTCACCCCGACCACCCGCACCCTCGCCATCGGCGCCCTCGGGCTCGTTGGCCTGCAGACCATCGCCGATGCCGGCGCCATCGCCACCGGCCATGCCCTCTGGGTCGCTCCGATCTCCCTGACCGTGCTCACCGCGCTCCTCGCGCTGATGGTCGTCCTCTTCCTCGCCGGTGGCATGGCCCCGGTCGCGGTCGGCGCCGCCGCCATCGGTGGCACCATGCCCGCCCCGGCGCGCGAGCTCCCAACCCCCGGCATCGTCGCCACCAGCCGCAACTACGTCGCCCTCACCAAGCCGGGCATCATGACCCTGCTCCTCACCACCACTCTCGGCGCCATGCTCATCGCCGAGGCCGGCATGCCGCCCGTCACGCTCATCCTGCTGACCCTCCTCGGCGGCGTCCTCTCCTCCGGCGGTGCCAACGTCTTGAATTGCTACATCGATCGCGACATCGACGCCCAGATGAGCCGCACCAAGGCCCGCGCATCCGCCTCCGGCGAGATCGCCCCGCGCAACGTCCTCCTCTTCGGCACCGCCCTCACCGTCATCGCCGTCGTCCAACTCTGGATCACCGTCAACCCGCTCGCCGCGATGCTCGCCCTCAGCGGCAACCTCTTCTACGTCTTCGTCTACACCCTCTGGCTCAAGCGCCGCACCCCGCAGAACATCGTCATCGGCGGTGCCGCCGGGGCCGTCCCCCCGCTCGTCGGCTGGGCCGCCGTCACCGGGGATCTCTCCATCCTCGCCTGGGGCCTCTTCGCCATCATCTTCCTCTGGACCCCGCCCCACTTCTGGGCCCTCGCCCTCCTCAAGCAGGGCGAATACGGCCGCGTCGGCGTCCCCATGCTCCCCAACGTCGCCGGCGAGCGCGAGACCCGCAAGCAGATCCTGATCTACACCGTGCTCCTTTTCGCGCTCTGCGTCGGCCTCACCCCCTTCGGCCTCGGCTGGATCTACCTCGTCGCCGCCATCCTCATCAACGGCGCCTTCCTCTACTACGCCATCCGCCTCTGGCTGAACCCCTCCAAGGCCACCGCCCGCGGCATGTTCTTCTACAGCCTCTGGTACCTCGCCCTGATCTACGCCGCCGCCGTGATCGACCGCGTCCTTTAGCACTCCCCCCGAATCACCGCCGCGCCGCCCGTTGGCACCGTTTTGGTTCCACGCATTGGTTGACACGGCCCAAAACACCCCACACCATTGGCAACATCTTTCCGGCTGCTGGCGGGACTGGCCGTTCGTGGGTTCCTGCGATACCCGATGGCCCGTTCCCTGCTGTGACAGTCGCATCGCGTACGGCTTTCGAGTCAGCCATGGGTGATCGCAAGAGTAGTCGGGACACCGGAACCCCTGCACCATCAGACCCGCCACTGGCCAGTTCCGACGCACTGACGGACCTCCAGTGCAAGGTCCTGCTTGAACATGCGAGTGAGGCGATCGCCGTCCTCTCCCGTGATGGGCGTCGCATCTTTGCCACGGACTCCGTCGAACGCGTCTCCGGCTGGACGCGGGAGGAGTGGCTGTCGTTGCCGACCGGGCCTTCGTCTTCGAGGAGGATCGCCCCATCTTCGCCGCTGCGGTCGCTGCGGCTTGGGATAGCCCCACCCAGACGGTTCCCGTCCGTTTTCGGTACACGGCCCCGGATGGCAGCGTCCGCTGGTTCGGCGCAACCTTCAGCAATCGCGAGACCGACCCCGCCATCGGGGGGCTCGTCGTCAATTTCCGGGATGTCACCGAGGAGTAGCACCTGAGCGAGGCGCTCGCCGCCTCCGAACGCCGCCTTCGCGC
This sequence comes from bacterium, assembly GCA_029977305.1. Classification (GTDB taxonomy): domain Bacteria; phylum Chloroflexota; class Chloroflexia; order Thermomicrobiales; family UBA6265; genus CADCWF01. Next base: position 3,245 of record JAPOLF010000005.1, read on the forward strand.
CTTGTTCGAGTACAGCACCGATGGTGTCACCCTTCGTGAGGGAGGGGACGTCACCCTGCTCAACCCCGCCGCCGTCGCCCTCCTCTTGCCTCCCGGCATGGATGAACACACCCCCACCCCGGTCACCCTCGATCCAGACCAAGTCCTCGCCTGGTACCACCACTCCTTCCATCCCGACGATGCCGAACGCGTCCGCCTCGCCATCGAACACCTCGCCTTGCAACCCCACGGTGTCTACCGCTCCCACCACCGCATCCGCCACGGCGACGCCTGGCGCTGGGTCGAATCCGTCAGCGTGAACCACCTCGACGACCCCGGCATCGCCGCTGTCATCACCACCGTGCGCGACATCACCCGCATGAAAGAGGCTGAAGCCTTTGCCGCCGCTGAGGTCAAAGCCCAAACAGATGCCAACGACCTGCTCCGCGAGGCATCCCGCATCAAATCACAAATGCTTGCCATGCTCAGCCACGAATTCCGCACCCCGCTCACCTCGATCCAGGGCTACGCGGACCTCATCGCCGAAGGCATGATCGTCGGTGACGAGGCACAGGAGTCCGCAGAGATCATCAACCGCGAGGCGAAGCGCCTCAACGTCCTCATCTCCGAGATGCTCCAGGTCGAGCAGCTGGAGCAGGGTGACTACACCCCGCACATCGAGCGCTGTATCCCCCGCGCGGTCGCCGAATCCGCGGTCCGCATGCTCGCCGGTGCCTGGCCCGATCGGGTCGTCACGATTGAGAGCACCAACGCCGACACTCCGGTCCGGACCGATGCCGGCGCCCTCCTCCAGATCATCACCAACCTCGTCGGCAATGCCCTCAAGTACTCGCCGGAGGGCGGATCCGTGATCCTCCGCATCGCCGTGACCGGCCGCCAACTCGACCTCCAGGTCAAGGATCACGGCTTCGGCATTCCGGAGGAGGACATCGAACGCGTCTTCGACCGCTATGCGCGGGTGAAATCACCGGCCACCGCCAAGATTCAGGGCACCGGGCTTGGACTCACCATCGTCCGCCGCCTCGCCGAAGCCCTCGGCGGACGCGCCTGGGCCGAGAGCACGCTCGGTGCCGGCACCACCATGCACGTCACCATCGCCCTCGCCGACTGACGCGCCTCACCACCAGGTCCTCTCTTTCAGGGCATGAGTGCCGCAGCACCGCATTCGTACGCGTAAATCAAAACATCTATAAATCTGTCTATGCGGTGATGCTGATAGAATAGACACATGGCCTGGATCGTGCGTGGATCGTCCGGGCGCAGGTGTTCATTCGCTCCTCACCGAGGCTTTATTCCGCCTTGCCACACTGAGCGCATCACACCGGGTGGGACCTCACAGTGAACCGATCAGGATGACGCAACGAGGTGCAGTTCATGAACGGCAGAAGCAAGCCAGCCCACCAACCTCCAGAATTCCCGGAAGCGCCGCTCCACACGACCGACCCAGCCCTCCCGACCGTCCCCAACCACAACGAATCACGCCTCGAGCATCTCCTCGAGAATTCCTGCGAGGCGATCACCGTCGTCGACCGCTCCGGTCAGCGCACGTTCGTGTCAAAGTCCGTCGAGCGCATCTCCGGATGGCCGCGGGCGGCCTGGCTGCAGCGAACCATTGGGTCGTTCGTCTTCGAGGACGATCGCCAAACCTTCGACGATGCCGTTGCCCGCGCCTGGGCCGATCCCGCCATCAGCACCTTCGCGGTCACCCGCAGCGTCGGCCCCGACGGCTCCATGCGCTGGTTGCAGACCACCATGCGCAACTGGGAGGCCGATCCCTCCATCGGCGGCCTCGTCTGCAACATCCGCGATGTCACTGAGGAACGCGACGCCCTTGAGCAAGCCCTCGCCGCAGAGCGCCGCCTGCGCGCGCTCATCGAGAACAGCTCCGACGGCATCACCGTCCGCAAGGGCGACAGCGTCACCCTCCTCAACCCCGCCGCCGTCGCCCTGCTCACCCCGGACAACCAACTTCAGCCCGAAACCACCCCGCTCACCCTCTCCGCCGAGGAGGTCGGCCGCTGGTACGACGCCTACGTCCACCCGGAGGACGCCGAGCGCCTCCGCATCGCCATCGCCGATCTGGCCGAGCACCCCGGCGCCATCTACATCTCGCAGCATCGCATCCGCCGTGGGGAGGACGGCTGGCGCTGGATCGAGTCCGTCGTCACCAATCACCTCGACAACCCGGACATCGCCGGCATCGTCTCCAACGTCCGGGACATCACCGCCATCAAGGAGGAGGAGGACCGCGCCAAGCGCCACGCCCGCGCCGAGGCCGAGGTGAGCCGCCGCCTCCGCGAGGCCTTGCGCCTCAAGGCGCAATTCCTCGCCATGCTCAGCCACGATTTCCGCACCCCGCTCACCTCGGTGCAGGGATACTCGGAGATGATCGCCACCGGCCTCCTCCCCGCCGAGGAAATCACCGAGGTCGCCACCATCATCAACCGCGAGGCCAACCGCCTCAACGGGATGATCAACGACATGCTCCAGGTCGAGCGCATCGAGGGAGGCTCATACACCTCGAAGATCACGTCGTGCACCCCCAAGGAGGTGGCAGAGCACGCGGTGCAGGGGCTCATCGGCGCCTGGCCCCATCGCCAGGTGACGGTCCACGCCCCAACCGCCACCACCCCGGTCTTCACCGATTGCAATGCCCTGACCCTGATCATCACCAACCTCGTCAGCAACGCCCTCAAGTACTCCCCCGCCGGCGGCCCGGTCGATGTCCGTCTCGCGGTCACCGGCGACACCCTCGCCATCGAGGTGGGGGACCACGGCATCGGCATTCCCCCCGATGCGCTCGATCGCGTCTTCGATCGCTACACCCGCGTCGACAGCGCAGCCAACCAGCGCATCCAGGGCGTCGGGCTCGGCCTCGCCATCGTCAAGCACCTCGCCAAACTCCTCAGCGGCGACGCCTGGGCCGAGAGCACCGTCGGCGTCGGTACCACCATGCATGTGACCGTCAAACTCCACGACCGCTTGCCACAGCCCACCGACGGTCGGTGAGCCCCGGTCCCCTCGCTCCGACCAAACCTGTGCGAGCATCCGACGGAGCGCGGCGCACCGGCCCGCCGCTTCCGGCCCCGCCAAGGAGTACCCCCGTGTCCACCAAGGTCGATCCGATCGCCTTCCTCAACGGCCTCCGCGCCACCCGTGACTTCACCGCCGATCCCGTGCCCGATGCCGCCCTCGCCGACATCCTCGAGGTCGTCCGCCGCTCCGGCTCCGCGATGAATCTCCAGCCGTGGCACGTCGTGGTCGTCCGCGATCGCGCCATGCTCGCCCGCCTCGGTGCCATCGGCGGCAACTGCGGCCATGTTGCCAAGGCGCCGCTCGCCCTCGCCCTGATCATGGACGGCAAGGTCGAGCAATTCGACACCTATGACGAAGGCCGCCTCAGCGAGCGGATCATGCTCGCCGCCGAGGCGCACGGGCTCGGCTCCTGCATCGGCTGGTATGGCGATCCCGCCGACGCTGCTGCCGCCAAGGCCGCCCTCGCCGTTCCCCAAGACCGCACCTTCCGCACGATCATCTCGATCGGCACCCCGGCCCCGCAGGCCCCGAGCACCGCCTCGTCACCGATCCGCCGCAAGACCCTCGCCGAGATCGTCTCCCACGAGCAGTTCGGCGCCTGAACCCGTTTCCCCCGCCGACCATGACGCCAGTCGTCTGGTGACACACCCGCGCGCCGCCGCACAACCGGGTGCACGGATCGTGCGTGGTACCCTCATCGCACAAGGAATCGCGGCGCGGTTCGCGCCCCTCCCACCTATCCGCGGAGCAATCGTTCTTGACTGACTCGATTCAGGCCATCATCACCATCGTCATCATCGACCTCGTCCTCTCCGGGGACAACGCCGTGGTGATCGGGATGGCGGCCCGCAAACTCTCCCCCGAAAACCGCCGCAAGGCCATCATCTGGGGCGGTGGCGGTGCCATCGCGCTCCGGATCGTCTTCACCGTCCTCGCCGCGCTCCTGCTGGAGATCCCCTACCTCCAGCTGATCGGCGGCATCCTCCTGCTCTGGATCGCCTTCAAACTCCTCAAGCCCACCTCCGACGAGGAGTCCGTCGGCGAAGCCGACTCCCTCGGCCAAGCCATCCGCACCATCATCCTCGCCGACGTCGTCATGAGCCTCGACAACATCCTCGCCGTTGGCGGCGCCGCCGATGGCCATCTCGGCCTCCTCGTCTTCGGCCTCCTCCTCTCGATCCCGATCCTCCTCCTCGGCAGCGAACTCGTCGCCCGGGTCATCGGCCGCTTCCCCTTCATCCTCTACATCGGCGTTCTCGTCCTGGTCCACACCGCCACCCACATGATCTTGGACGACCCGCTCGTCCACACCAGGATCCCCAGCGGCTTCGACACCTCCGGCTGGCAACTCTGGGTCTTCGCCATCGGCGTGACCGCTGTCCTCGGCCTCCTCGCCTACGGCTTGGGCCGCCGCCGTACCACCCCCTCCATCCCTTCGTAGGTCCATCCAACCCTAAAACTCGCTAAATCTGGGTAATTCCCGGCTTCAGCCCGTTTTGTCCGTGACATGGTGGAAAACACCGCGAACGTTCGCGGATATTTTGTGTATACTCCTCCCGACGCGTCGCCCCCAAACGCACACGCGCGTCGTGGCCGGAGGGTCCACCAGCCCAATTGCCACAAAAATCTGCACGAATCTGGCGCAAGCCTCTCGTGCGCAGTGTCAACAAGTCAGCGCGTGTGCAGCGATGCTCAGTAAAAGACCGAGGTGCGGATACCAGCCCCGCACCTCGGTCGCCTTTTTGCCCGGATTGCTGTTCCGCTACCAGATCACCACGCGATCTTCCGGTGCCAGCCACAGCGGGTCGTTCTCGTCGATGCCGATCACCTCGAAGAACGGCTCGTGATTTCGCATCGGCTGCGCCGCGCGCACCGTCGACGGCGCGTGCGGATCGGTGTTGATCTGCGTCTCGAGTGCTTCCGGCCGTGTCAGGTTCCGCCACACCGTGGCCGCCGCCAGATAGAACAACTCCTCCGGCGTGAACGGCGCCTCAACCACCCCGTCCGGTTCCCCGGGATCGATTCCATCCCGCGCCAGCCGCGCCTGCAGCGCATCCCACGCGATCTGGATCCCACCGAGGTCGGCCGTGTTCTCGCCGATGCTCGTCACCCCGTTGACGAACAGACCCGGCGCCACCTCGATCGCCCCGTACTGGTCGATCAAGGTCTGGTTCAGCGCGTCGAACGCCGCCTGGTCCTCCGGCGTGTACCACGAGTTGAGGTTGCCGTCGCCGTCGAACTGCGACCCCTGCTTGTCGAACCCGTGCGTCAGCTCATGCCCGATCACGTACCCGATCGAGCCGTAGTTCACCGCCGGGTCCTCGGCCCCCGCGTAGTAGAAGGGCTCCTGCAGGAACGCCGCCGGGAAGACGATCTGATTGTTCAGCGGACTGTAGTAGGCGTTCACCGCCTGCGGCGGCATGCCCCACTCCGTCTTGTCGACCGGCTTGCCGAGCTCGCTGAGATTCTTCCGGATCGATCGCTGGTATGCGCTCAGCCCGGTCTCGAAATACGTGTCCCCGACGACCACGTCGGCATAGCTCTCCCACGTGTCCGGGTAGCCGATCTGGATGTCCACCTTGCTCAACTTGTCGAGCGCCCTCTCCCTCGCCTCCGGTGTCATCCACGTGTTGTTCTCGAGCCGATGGCGGAAGGCGTCGATGACATCCCGCGCCAGCGACTCGACCTCAGCCTTCGCCTCCGGCGGGAACCGTTCCTCCACGTAAAGCTTGCCCACCGCGAACCCGAGCTGCTGCTCCACGCTCTCCAGCACCCGCTCGTTCAGCGGTGCCCGCTCCTCGAGACCACTCAGCGTCTTCCCTTTGAAGTCGAATGCCACCTGCCCGATCTCGTCGGAGAGGTCATTCGCCACCCCCCACATCAGCTGCAGCGTCAGCGCCGCCTTGAGGGTCGCGAGATCGGTCCCCTCGAGAATTCCGGGGATCGCCGCCAGATAGTTCGGATCGGTCACGATCAGCCGCTCCTGCGGCGTCAGGCCCAGCGCCTCCTGATAGGCCGTCCAATCCATGAACGGCGCCGAGGCCTGCAGCTCCTCAGCGGTCATCGGGTTGTAGAAGTTCGTGAACACCATCTGCTGCTCGCGATTCCACGAGTTCTTCGCCAGCTCGGTCTCGAGCGCGAGCACCGCCTCCGCCTGCGTCCGCGCCTCCTCCGGCGAATATCCCGCGAACTCCAGCAGCCGCGCCGAGGCGTCGACGTACGCCGCGAGGATCTCCGGCGTCCCCACCTCGGGCTTCAGGTAGTAATCGACGTTCGGCAGCCCCAGCACTGGCCCGCCGACATACAGCGCGGTCGACGTCGAATCCATCAGGTCCGGAATCACCGACAGCGGCAGGAAACCCTGCACCCCGCTCATCATCGCCGTCTGCTGATAGGCCTTCAGGTCGTCGATCGACGCAATCCCGCTGATCTCATCAAGCAACGGCTGCGCCGGCGTGATCCCCGCCGCGTTGCGCCCCTCGATGTCCATGCCCTGCGCGAAGTACGCGATCGCCTTTCCCTCATCCGAGGCAACGTCGATGGATCCATCCGCCGCCTTCCGCTCGAGCATGTCGAGCACGTAGGCGATCGTCTCGTCGGTCAGCTGCTCGAACGCCCCGGTTGATGAACGGTCCGCCCGGATCTCGGCGCTGCTCAGCCAGCCGCCGTTGACGAACTGGTTGAAGTCCACTGCCGGATCCGCTGTCAGATCCATGTTCGCCAGGTCGATGCCCTGATCCGTCGCCACGTCCTGCGCCAGGGCTGGCATGGCCGTCAGTGTCAGCAATCCGGCCAGCGCGATCGCCCGCAGCCGTGCTCCTGTCATCGCCATCACATTCCTCCTACCCGGTGACTGGTCCATGCGCCCGCCACGCCGCAGCGCCCGGTTCTCCCAGCCATGGTACTCGCTCCGCGTGCCGAGGGGGTGCCAGCCGAAGCCAGCACCCCCCAAATCAGCGCTTACCGTGAACGTCGCCGAGCGCTACCAGATCACCACTCGCTCCTCAGGGGCAAGCCAGAGCGGATCACCCTCTTCCACACCGATCACCTCGAAGAATGGCTCGTGATTCCGCAACGGCTGCGCCACCCGGACCATCGACGGTGCATGGGAGTCGGTGTTGACCTGCGTCACCAACGCCTCCGGCCGCGTCTTGTTCCGCCAAACCGTGCCGGCCGAGAGGTAGAAGAGCTCAGCCGGGGTGAACGGCGCTTCGAGCACGCCGTCCGCCTCACCCAACTCGACGCCGTCCCGCGCCAGCCGCGCCTGCAATGCGTCCCACGCAATCTGCACCCCGCCGAGATCGGCCGTGTTCTCGCCGATGCTCAGCTCGCCATTCACGAAGAGCCCGGGCGCCACCTCGATCGCCGAGTACTGCGCCACCAACTCCTCGTTCAGCGCGTCGAACGCCGCCTGGTCCTCTTCGGTCCACCACGTGACAAGGTTGCCGTCCGCATCGAACTGCGATCCCTGCTTGTCGAAACCGTGCGTCAGTTCGTGCCCGATCACATACCCGATCGCCCCGTAGTTCACCGCCGGGTCCGCCTCCGGATCGAAGTACGGTGCCTGCAGGAAAGCAGCCGGGAAGACGATCTGATTCTTCTGCGACGAGTAGTAGGCGTTCACCGTCTGCGGCAGCATGCCCCACTCGTTCCGGTCGACCGGTTTCTTGCTGTCCTCGATCGACTTCTTCAGCGCATGCCGGTAGCTGTTCAGCCCCGTCGCGTAGTAGTTGTCGCCGATCGCGACATCTTCGTAGGTCTCCCAGGTGTCGGGATACCCGACCTGCACCCCGATCTTGTCCAGCTTCGCGATCGCCTTCGCTTTCGTCTCCGGCGTCATCCAGGTGTTGTTCTCGAGGCGCACCCGGAACGCGTCGATGACGTCGTCCGCGATGACGAGCATCTCTTCCTTCGCCTCCGGGGAGAACTTCTCGTCCACGTAGAGCTTCCCGAGCGCGAACCCGAGTTGCCCCTCGACGTTGCGGTAGACCCGCTCCTCCAGCGGCGATCGCTGCTCCAACCCGGAGAGCACCCGCCCGCCGAAGTCGAACGCCGTCTCGCCGATCTCGTCGGAGAGGTCCGCCGCCGAGCCCCACATCGCCCGCAGCGTCAGCGCCGCCTTGATCGTCTCGATGTCGGTCGCCGCGAGGATCGCCGGCAGTTCGGTCAGGTAGTTCGGGTCCGTGACGATCACCTGCTCGTGCCCCTCGAGCCCCATCGCCGCGAAGTACGCGGCCCAATCCATGTACGGCGCCGCATCCGCGAGTTCCGCCAGCGTCATCGGGTTGTAGAAGTTGCTGATGTCCTGCTCTTCCTCGCGGGTCCAGGAGACATCGACCAATTGGCGCTCGAGTTCTAGCACCGCCTCCGCCTGCGCTCGCGCCTCGTCCGGGCCGTACCCGGCAAACTCGAGCATCTTCGTGTTTGCCACCAGATACGCCTCGATGATCTCCGGCGTCCCCACGGCAGGGTCGGTGTAGTAATCCTGGTTCGGCAGGCCGTAGCCGCCGGTGCCGAGGTAGAGGGCGTAGGTGTTGCTGTCCTTCAGGTCCGGAGACGGTCCGATCGGCAGATAGCCACCGATCCCGTCCCACATCGAATCCTGTTGATACACCCAAAGGTCGTCGAGGCTTTCAAGCGCCGCGATCCGCGCCAGTTCTGGGGTGATCGGTTCCACGCCGAGTCGGTTCCGCGTCTCGAGGTCCATCCCCTGCGCGTAGTACGCGACTGCCTTCGCCTGGTCCGATGCCGGGTCGAGCGACGGGTCGTCCGCTTTCTCGTCGAGCAACCCCATCATCAGTTGCAGCGTCTCGTCCGAGAGTTCCTGGAAACTGCTCGTCGACGATCGATCGGCCCGGATCTCCGCCGCGTCCATCCAGCCGCCGTTGACGAATTGGTTGAAGTCCGCCGCCGGATCGGCCGCCAGATCCAGGTTCGCGAGATCGATCCCCTGATCGACCGCCGCGTCCTGCGCCAGCGCAGGCATCGCGGTCAGCGTCAGCATCCCGGCGAGCGCCACGGCCCGCCACATCGTGAGTCGCATCGGTGCTCCTTTCGGCGCAATCCCCGGCGCATCGTCGAACCGGACATCGCCGCCGCAGCGTCGTTCCTCAGCCGCCCCCGGAGTCGCCGAGACCCCGCAGATCAGCCGCCTGAACCTATTCTGCGGGGCATTCCTGAATGCTTGCTGAGTCCCCGCGACACCCCGTTATCCGACCATGATCCATCGCAAGGGGGTGCGATACTCCCCGGACTGCAGCCGCGCCTGAGGAGGACCCATGGCCAATCGCGACATCCGCATCACCCCGGCGGGGATCCTCTTCTTCCTGCTCTTCCTCGGATCGGTCGTCGCGGCCAACTGGGCGCTCGAGAATTACGGCCTGATCCCGGTCGGGTTCGGCCTCGTCGCCCCGGCCGGCGTGATCTTCGCCGGCCTCACCTTCACCCTCCGCGATCTCCTCCAAGAGGCATCCGGGCGTTGGGCCGTCCTCCTCGCGATCCTCGGTGGTGGCCTCGTCTCCGCGCTCCTCTCCACCGACGACGGCACGAAGGTCGCCATCGCCTCGGTGATCGCCTTCATCGCCTCGGAAGCCGTCGACGGCGCCGTCTACCAACCGTTGCGCGCCGGCAACTGGTACGCCGCCGTCGGCGTCTCGAACCTCGCCGGCCTGCTGATCGATTCCGTGCTCTTCGCCTGGTTGGCCTTCGCCTCGTTCGATGCCGTGCCCGGCCTGGTCGTCGGCAAGATCTGGGTCACCCTCGCCAGCATCATCGTGCTGGCGGTCGTGCGTCGCGGCCGGACCTCAACACCAACGTTCTAAACGCGCAGGAACCTCTCCAATGGAATAAGGTCACCTTATGAGCGTCACGGACACCGTCCTCATCGGCATGGCGATCGTCCTCATCGCCGGGTTCGTCTCTGGTCTCTCGGGCTTCGGCTTCGCCCTCGTCGGCGCCCCGCCGCTGCTCCTCATTTATGACCCCGCAGCCGTCGTCCTCTTCACCAAACTTCTCCCCCTGATGACCGCGATCATCATCCTCGTCAACGCGTGGGACAAGATCGATCGCCGCACGGTCGCCGGCCTCCTCCCCGCCGCAATCCTCGGCGCGGTGGTTGGCCTCCCGCTGCTGACCCGCGTGCCCGCGCCGCTGATCGCGCTGGTCGCTGGCATCGTCGTCACCGGGTTCGCCATCGCCGTCATGCGAGGCTGGACACCGCCTGGCGTCGCCACCGCCCGCGCCACCGGCATCGCCGGCTTCACCAGCGGCATCCTGCTCACACTAACCGGCCAGTCCGGACCACCGGTGATCCTGCTCCTCACCGGTCGCGGCTTCGGTCCGCAACCCTTCCGCGCCACCGCCGCCGGCTACTTCTTCCTCACCAACATCATCGGCCTGCTCGTGCTGATCCTCGGTCGCGCCGTCGACCGTGCTGATGCCAAAGACGCCCTCGCCCTGATTCCCGCCGCCGCCATCGGCGCGATCGCCGGGCAAGTGATGTCCAAGCGCGTTCCGCCCGCCCGCTTCCGCGACATGGTCTTCATGCTGCTGCTCGCCACCGGGATCGTCGCGATCCTCACCAGCGTCTGGGCAATGCTGCGCTAGTCCCGGCCATCCTCGCCGTCATGGACAAACGTCAGGAACCACTCCCGCGCCAGCTCCGCCACGCGCTCCAACGCTCCCGGCTCCTCGAACAGATGCGTCGCCCTGGGCACGATCGCCAACCGATGCGTCACTCGCAGATGCTCCGCCGCCCACCGATTCAGCGGGATCACCGGCTCGTCCGCCCCTCCGACGATCAACAACGTCGGCGCCCGCACTTCGGCCAGCGCATCCCCGGCGAGATCCGGCCTGCCCCCTCGGCTCACCACCGCCTTCACCGGATCCGGCCGCAGTGCCGCGGCCGCCAGCGCCCCCGCCGCCCCGGTGCTCGCCCCGAACAAGCCGATCGGCAACGATGCCGTCTCCGCATGCGCCCGCAACCAGTCGATCGCCACCACCAAGCGCTCGGTCAGCAGCGGGATGTCGAATCGGTGCGCCCGCGTCACCCGGTCCCGCTGCTCCTCCGCATCCGTCAGCAAGTCGAGCAACAGCGTCGCGAATCCCGCCTCATGCAAAGACGTTGCCACCGCTCGGTTCCGTGCGGAAAAGCGCGATGACCCGCTCCCGTGCGCGAAGAGCACCACCCCCACCGGGTGGTCCGGCACCGCCAGCGTCCCGTGCAGCACCCCGGCCGGGATCGTCAGCCGCACCTCGTGCTCCACCACCGAATCCAATCGCGCTTTCCCGTTGTGCACGGAAGGGATCATCCCTCGCTCCTCGTTGAACGTGTGCGCCGTGTGAGGCCCAGCCTCACACCGTCGCCATCTCGACCGCCCCTATCTCGCGATAGACCCCGCGGAACTTGCCCGACCCCGAAAGCACCGGTGGGTCCGGGCTCACCTGCAATCGGACGTTCCCCAGCCCGATCCGCGTGAGGTACCCGCCCAACCGCCGCTCGATGTCCGCTCCCACCAGTGCATGATCCGCACCGCGCTCCGCCTCGAGCCGGATCAGCACCGCGCTCGGTCCGGTCTGCACCAGTTGCACCCGATGCACCCCCGCCGCTTCCTCCGCCACGCTGCTGATCGCCAACGGCAGGATCCGCACCATCGCCCCGCCGGCATCGCGCAGCAGCAACAGATCCCGCGATCGCCCCTCGACCCGGATCACCGGCAGCGGACTCCCGCACGGGCATGGCGCAGGGTCCACCGTGATGCTGTCGCCGAGGTCATACCGCACGATCGGCTGCACGCGATTGAAGTGGTTCGTCACCAACACCGTGTACGACGCCTCGCCATCGGGCACCGGCCGGTAGGCGTGATCGACCGGCTCGAGCGTGACCCAATCCACTTGGTGATGCAGCCGCCCGTGCACGCACCCGATGGCCATCACCGGCATCTCCGAACAGGCATAGGTGTCGACGATCGGCACCCCCCACGCCCGCTCCAGCAACGCTTTTCCATGGGGCGAATACCCCTCCGCCAGTGTCCCCACCGCCAACGGCGTGATCCGCAACCGCCCCGCGACCGCCTCATCGGCCAACAGCTCCAACGCCGAGGTGTACCCCGCCAGCACCACCGGCTGCTGTGCGTTCAACGCCGCGACGAGATCGGGGAGGGGATCATTCACCGAATACACCCGCATCCCGCGCAGCGCCGGATTGATCCGCCACGCCCACTCCACCATCGCGATGCCGCCATACGGCCCACCCGTCGCCAGCAGCGTCGCCACCGCGCCGCGGCGCCGCAGATACTCCCGGATCAACTCCCCGCTGAGAAACCCCGGCACCATCCGCACCCGGCTGGCATATGCCGCCGCCAGCGATGCCTCGTCCTCGAGCAGCACCGCCGGTTCGCCCGTTGTGCCTGAGGTCGTGTAGGCGAGGTATTTCCCGCGGAACATCTGCCCGATCGTTGCCGGGTCCGCCAGCCACGTGCGCAGGTCATCCCGCAGCACCGCGCCGTCGGTCACCCAGTCGTCGAACTCCGCCATCAGCGCCGGCTTGGTCACCGGCGGGACGTCCTGCAGCGTGGTGATGTCTGCCGGCAATCCTCGGTAGAGCCGACGGTAGAACGGCGATCCCGAACGCGCCCACGCCACCATCGCCAGCTGTCGCTCCATCGCCCGCCGGGTGATCCCGTGCTCGCCTTCACGCAGCGCCAGCCGCGCATCGATCGCCTTCGCCGCAAACTCGCGCACGATTCCCATCGCGGTTCCCCCTGTCGCTACACCCCGAACGGGAAGGTCTCCGGGAGTTCCTCCACCGTTTCCCACCCGCTGTCCGGATCGAGTGGCACCAACGCCGTCGTCTCGTCGAGATGGATCACCACATCGAATTGCTGGCTCAGCGCACTTGGAAAGTAGTGGCTGAAGCGCTCGGTCTCCGGGCGATAGATCACCCCGATTGCCCGCTCCAGCTTCGGAGTGGCCAGGTGTTCCGCCATGGCCCCTCCGTCTCGCAGCACGAGCAGATAGTCCGGCGACATCCCCGCCGCCGCGAGATGCAGCTGCCGCTCGTGGCTCTCCGGCAACGACGGCCGCCCCCGCCGCTGCAGCGCCGGTGCATCCCAGTTGGTCGCCGCGGTCACGGTGCCGGTGTGCGTCGTGAATCCCACCAGCACCGCCTGATCCCCGTGGCGCTCACGCACCAGCTGGCCGAGATTCCATTCACCTTCCGCCGCCATCCCTGTCGCCCGCGCATCGCCGAGGTGGGAGTTGTGCGCCCACACCACCCACTTCGATTCCGGCCCGACATGGGCCGCCAATGCCTCGAGCGACTCCGCCATGTGCTGATCCCGCAGGTTCCACGACGACACCCGTCCGCGGAACATCGACCGGTAGTACGCCTCCGCGTTCTTCGCCAACCGGGCGTTCTGCAACGCCGCGAAGTAGTCATCGGCCGCCTCGGGGCCATCTGCCGCGAGCGTCGCCCGCTGCTGCTGCATCTCCACCAGCTGGCCGACCACCTCGTTCTCACACGGCTCCGCGGCCCCGAGCGCCGCCATCTGCCCATACACCTGCGGGTTGTCCCCGAAGTGGTCGAAACAGCCGTAGCGCGCCCGCGCCCGCGCCGCACTCGGCGGATCCACCTTTTCGAGATAGGAGATCACCGCCTCGGTCGATCGCTGCATGCTGTAGAGATCGAGCCCGTGGAACCCCACCTTGCGCATGTCAGGCGGCAGCGCATCGTTGTGCTCACGCAGCCAGACGAGGAACTCCCGCACCTCTTCGTTGCGCCACATCCACCGCGGGAACCGGTGGAAGTCGCTCAGCGCAGCGAGCACATCGGGATCATCACTGCGGTCCTGCACCCATTGGTTCGCCCGGTGCGCATCCGGCCAGTCGGCCTCCGCCGCGACACCGTTGAACCCGAGTTCTGCGATCAGCCGCCGCGTGATCCGTGCCCGCTCGCGATAGAACTCCGTCGTCCCGTGCGACGCCTCACCGATCAGGACGAAGCGCGCGTTCCGCGCCAGCTCGATGATCGGGTCGTAGTCGTCCGCTGCGCCGAGCACCGGCTGCGCCGCCGCCCGGATGATGTCCAACCCGCTCAGTCGCGCGGTGGGAGGTGGTGCCGGTGCCGCGATCGGCGCCGCCAGCAGTGCAGCCTGCACCTCCTCATCCGAGGTCGGCGAGAAATCCTCGTACCACGCGCCCACCGCGTAGAACGGCTCCGGGCTCTCCGCGCAGACGACGGCATCCGCCACGTCCTGCAACCCCTTCGCCACCGACGACGATCCAACCGGCACCGCCGCCACGATCCGCCGCGGCCCGAGTAGCCGGATCGCCATCCCCGCCGCCCGCATCGAGGCGCCCGTCGCCAGTCCGTCATCCACCACCACCACCGTCTTGCCGGTGAGGGAGGGGAGGGGACGCGTCCCGCGATAGAGGCGCTCGCGCCTGCGCAATTCGCGCCGCTCGCTCGCCTCCACCGCGGCAACGCCATCCGCCGAGATGCGCATGCCGCGAACCGTCGCCTCATCGAGCACGCGGGTCCCACCGGAGGCGATCGCCCCCATCGCGAACTCCTCGTGCCCCGGCACCCCCAGCTTCCGCACGATGAACACATCGAGCGGGGCCTCGAGCGCCGCCGCCACCTCCGCCGCGACCGGCACGCCACCACGTGGCAGCCCCAGCACGATCAGATCCGAAGATCCCTTCAGGGAGATCAACTTCTCGGCCAAGTGCTTGCCGGCATCATGGCGGTCACGGTAGGGGAGGGGCATGATCAACTCCTGGTCTCGCGGCATGCGCGGAATCTGGTCATCCGTGCATGGTTACTTCCTAGTATGGGCGGACGATGATGTCATTCTCGACATCCTTCACCCCCGGGGCGCGCCACGCGGCGAAGCCCGCCTCCTCCTTCTCCGGCCACGATCGCACCGTGCCGGCCAAGCGGACCTTGCCGTCCGTGGTGTGCACCGAGATCGACGCGGCGTCGATTTCCGCTGTCCGCCGCAGCGCATCGGAAATTTTCTCGGAGACCTCCCGCGCCGAGGCCGCCGGCTGCGTCACCGTGATCAGGTTGGTCACCCCGCGCACGCCGCGCAGGTACCGCACGCTCGAGGCGGCCAAGTTGCGCTGGTAGCCCCACTTGACGCTCCCGGTGAGCGTCACCTGCCCGTTCTGCACGGAGGCGTCGACCGCCCCTTCCGGGATTGCGAGGTTCATTTCCAACGCCGCCGCCACGGCCTTCGCGATGTCTGTGTCGTTGTGCGTCGCCGCGGTCCGCACTGACAGATCGTTCGCCACCGCCCGCACGCCGCTGACGCGCTGCGCGGCGTGCTGCGCCGCGATCTTCACCGCATAGGAGTCGACGGTCCCCGTGAGGGTGACCACGCCCTCGTCGACCTGCAGCCCGACATCGGGTTGCGCCACCTCCGGGTCCCAGAGGAATTCCGCGAGCACGTCCTCGTGGATCTCGTTGTCGGTCCGCTGCATGATCTTCATTGCTGCCTCCTTCGCATCGACCCCACATCGCAGTGCGGCGACCCACTGCGCCGGGGCCTACCCAGCGGTGACCGCGATCTTCTTGGCGACGATCGCTCGGTCCTTCGGGCGTGCCATCGTGATCGTCAGCACGCCATCAGCGAGATTCGCCCGCACGCTCTCCGGATCGACCCGATCAGGCAGGTCCAGCCGCCGGTACATCCGGCCCCAGCTCCGCTCCATGCGGTGCCAGTCCTCATCGCGGATGTCCTTCGAGGCGTGGTGCTCGCCGCGGATCACCAGATCGTCATCTTCGATCGCGAGCTCGATCTCCTCCGCCCGCATCCCGGGAACCTCCGCCTTCACGACGAGGTTGCCGTTCTCCTCGAACATGTCGACCCGTGGGGTCGAGCCCGGGAGCAGCCGGGGCAGCTGCAGACGTTTCGCCATCGGCATGCTGCCGGTCGGGATCGATGCGATCCATGCGCTGAGATCCTCGCGCAATTCCTCCAGATCCTCGAGGAGATCGTTGTCCTCCATCCGCTCGGTGGAGATGGCGATCTCGCTGTTGCCGGCGTGGTTCTTCTTGCTCACGGGGGGCTCCTTTCAGTGGCCTGCAGCAAGCGCGGTGCGGGCGCCATTCGCCCTGTCCCGGATGTCGCAACATCCGTGCCGTTCTGCCTTCCCTGAATCGGGGGTGAATCCCGTGTGACGGTTCGACGACCGAGCAGCTCGCGTTACAACCGGAGCCTGCTCCGATCTTGATCGCGATATCCGGCCCCGCTCATGTCGCGATGGTGACACCCCCAGTCCTTGACAATGCTGAATCTCGGATTTAATCTATGGCAAGTCGGTAGACAAAGCCGACACAGTGGACAAAAGCGGATGCCGATCAAGGAGGTGCAAAGTGATTGATCATCGTCGTCCTCTCTCCCGTCGCCGCGTCATCCAATCCGCCGCCGCAGTTGGCGCAGTCGCGACGCTTCCCCGCGCCCTCCGCCCCGTCCCCGCGCGCGCCGAGGACGTCGCCCTCACCCTCGTCGCCTACTCCACCCCCCGCGAGGCCTACGAAGCCCTGATCCCCCTCTTCCAGGCGTCCGAAGCCGGCACCGGCGTCGTCTTCGATCAGTCGTACGGCGCCTCCGGCGACCAGTCCCGCGCCGTCGAGGCCGGCCTCCCCGCCGATATCGTCGCCTTCTCCCTCGAGCCCGACATCACCCGGCTCGTCAAGGCCGGCCTCGTCAACGAAGACTGGAACGCCGACGAGCACAAGGGCATGGTCACCGACTCGGTCGTCGTCATGGCGGTCCGGCCCGGCAACCCCAAGAACATCCAGAGCTGGGACGATCTCCTCCGCGACGACGTGCAGACCCTCACCCCGAACCCGCTCACCTCTGGCGGCGCCCGCTGGAACATCATGGCCGCTTGGGCCGCCCAGATCGCTCAAGGCAAGACCGAGGAAGAGGCCACCGAGTATCTCCGCCAGCTCTTCACCCACGTCCCCGTCCAGGACAAGAGCGCCCGCGAATCCCTCCAGACCTTCGTCGGCGGTGTCGGCGATGTCCTCCTCGGGTACGAAAACGAGATGCTGCTCGCCCAGAAGAACGGCGAGGAAATCGAGTTCATCATCCCCGCCCAGACCTTCCTCATCGAGAACCCGGTCGCGGTCGTCAACACCTCCGCTCATCCCGAGCAAGCTGCCGCCTTCCTCGCCTTCCTCCGCACCCCCGAAGCGCAGAAGGTGTACGGTGAGAACGGCTACCGCCCCGTCGTGACCGACGTCCTCGAGACCTTCGAGTTCCCGACGCCCGAAACCCTCTCCACCATCGCCGACTTCGGCGGCTGGTCCGAGGTCACGCCCAAGTTCTTCGATCCCGAGAAGGGCATCGTCGCCGCCGTGCAGGCCCAGTGATGCTCAACGTCGCGGATCGCCCGGCTGCGGCGACCCACCCCCGAAATGTCGCACCCGCGGTCCACTCCTTCGGCGCCCCGCTTTTGCGGGGCGCCGTCGGCGCGTGGATGGCGGTCATCGTCGTCATCCCACTCTTCGCCGTCGCCGTTGCGGCCTTCCGCCGCGGTCCGGAGGGGTTCTGGTCGGCGATCTCGAACCCGCAGACCGTTGCCGCCCTCGGTCTCAGTTTCGGCGCCTCCTTCGTCGTCGTCCTGATCAACATCGTGGTCGGCACCGTGATCGCCTGGGTCATGATTCGCGACACCTTCCCCGGCAAATTCGTCGTCGACGCACTGATCGACCTTCCCTTCGCCCTTCCGACGATCGTCGCCGGCCTCACCCTCATCGCCCTCTACGGCCCGAAGAGCCCGGTCGGCATCAACGTCGCCTACACCCGCGCCGGCATCGTCCTCGCGCTCCTCTTCGTCACCCTGCCGTTCGTGGTGCGATCGGTCCAGCCGGTCCTTGCCGAGATCGACGAGGAGATGGAGGAAGCCGCCTTCTCCTTGGGTGCCGGCGGGTGGACCGCTTTCCGCCTCGTCATCCTTCCCAACTTGTTGCCCGCGATCCTCTCCGGTGCCGGCCTCGCCTTCGCCAAGGCGATCGGCGAGTTCGGTTCCGTCGTCCTCATCTCCGGCAACATCCCCTTCAAGACCGAGGTCGGCGCCGTCAACATCTTCAATCAGATCGAGAACGACAACGTCGCCGGAGCCGCCGCCATCTCCGTCGTCCTCCTCGGCATGTCCATGGTGATGCTGATCATCATCGCCATCATCGAGCAACGAGGAGGCCGCCATGAGCACGCCCACTGATCTCGTCGGCCCCGGCGTCCGCCAGCGGGCGGGATCAAGCACCCGCACCCGCCTCACCCTCCGCACGATCGCCCTCGTGTACCTCGGGTTGCTCGTCGTCGGCCCCGTCGCCTTGATGACCTACTCCGCCTTTGCCGACGGCCTGCGCCCCGTCATCGAGACCCTCACCGACCGCGCCTTCCTCCACGCCCTCAAACTGACGCTCATCATCCTCGCCATCGCCGTGCCGCTGAACACCATCTTCGGCATCGCCTGCGCCATCGTCGTGGTCCGTCAGGATTTCCGTGGCAAGCGCGTCATCGACAGCATGCTCGCCCTTCCCCTCGGCGTCTCCCCGGTGGTCGTCGGCCTCGCCTTGATCCTCGTCTACGGCGCCCGCAACGGTTGGGTCGGCCCGTGGTTCATGGAGCATGGTTACCGCATCATCTTCTCCACCCCGGCGATGGTCCTCGCCACGATCTTCGTCACTCTGCCGTTCGTCGCCCGTGAGGTCATCCCCGTCCTCCGGGAGATCGGCACCGATCAGGAGCAAGCCGCATCCATCCTCGGTGCCAGCCCGTGGCAGACCTTCTGGATGATCACCCTCCCCGCGATCCGCACCGGCGTCGCCTTCGGCGTGGTCCTCACCGCCGCCCGTGCCCTCGGCGAGTACGGCGCCGTCGCGGTCGTCTCCGGCAAGCTCGCCGGCCGAACCGAGACGCTCACCCTCCACGTGGAGGAGCGCTGGCTCGCCTTCGATCCCGTCGCCGCCTACACCACCTCGCTCGTCCTCGCCGCAATGGCCATCGCGATCCTCGTCATCATGCGTCGCCTCACCCCGAAGGAGCACTGATCATGGGCATCACCGTCTCTCGCGTCAGCAAGCGCTTCGCCGATTTCGTCGCTCTCGACGATGTCAGCGTCGACGTCCCCGACGGTTCGCTCACCGCGCTCCTCGGGCCCAGCGGCTCCGGCAAGTCCACCCTCCTCCGCATCATCGCCGGCCTCGAGACCCCCGATCGCGGATCCGTCGTCATCAGCGGGCGCGATGTCACCGGCCTCGCCCCGCAGCAGCGTGACGTCGGCTTCGTCTTCCAACACTACGCCGCCTTCAAGCACATGACCGTCCGTGACAACGTCGGCTTCGGTCTCCGCATCCGCAAGATGCCGAAGACCGAGATCCGCAAGCGCGTCGATGACCTGCTCGCCCTCGTCCAACTCGACGGATTCGCCGATCGCTATCCCGACCAACTCTCCGGCGGTCAGCGTCAGCGCATGGCCCTCGCACGCGCTCTCGCCGTCGAGCCGCGCGTCCTCCTCCTCGATGAACCCTTCGGCGCCCTCGATGCCCGCGTCCGCGAGGAACTCCGCGACTGGCTCCGCCGCCTCCACCAGCAGGTGCACGTCACCACCGTGCTCGTCACCCACGATCAGGAGGAAGCGATGGAGGTCGCCTCGCGCATCGTCGTCATGAACCATGCGCAGGTCGTCCAGATCGGCACCCCCGCGGAGATCTACGACCAGCCGGCGAGCGACTTCGTCATGGGCTTCGTCGGACGCGTCAATCGGCTCCCCGGCGCCTACATCCGCCCGCACGAAGTCCGGATCTGCGAACCCGGCGAACCGGGCTGCGCCGAGGCCGAGGTGGAGCGCTTCCTCGCCTTCGGTCCCGAGATCCGCGTCGAACTCCGCCTCCGCGAGAACGGCCAGCGCCTCTGGGCGCAACTCTCCGCCACCGAACAGGGCATGCCAGACCTCACCGAGGGTATGGTCGTCGGCGTCGACCTCAGTCGCGCCCGCCGCGTGGACGAACCCGCCGCAGCCGGCGGAGCGCGATGAACGGCCCCACCGTCCAGCAGGCGTTGATCGGCCTGCTGGTCTTCTTCCTGTTCTTCTTCGTCGGGCGCGCCGTCGCCGCGTGGATCGGGTGGATCTGATCTCGGCCGCTACAGCGTGCGCCCGAATGCCCGCACTTCCGCCGCGAACATCTCCGGGCTGTCTCGGTGCACGCTGTGGCCCACGCCCGTCACCGGTGCCAGTCGCGCATGCGGTGCCAGCGACACGAAGAGCGCCAGATCATCGGGGTAGGTCATGCTGCCCGCGCTCTCTTCGCCGTGCACCACCAGCAGCGGCACCGAGATCGTGGCCATCGCCCGCAGCCGCGTCTGCTCGGTGTCCTGCGCGGAACGCACACTATCCTCGCCGATCTCGCGATACACCGCCGGGTGCACACTGGTGATCGTCACCGCCGCCCGCAGGCACTGCTCAGGCGTCCACTCCGGATGCTCGCCTTGGTAATACGCCGCCACCTGATCCACCGGCGATTGGTTGAGCTGCGTCCATCCGTGCACTGCCTCTCGAATCTCCGGCGACGTCCGTGTCGGCGGATCCTCGAGCACCATCCCCGACGCCTCGCCCGGGTAGGTGATCTCCCACGTCATCGCCACCAACGCGCCCAGCGAATGCCCGACCACATACGGCCGATCGAGCTCCAGTGCGTCGATGGCGTTCTGCAGGTCTGCCGCGTAGTGCGGTGTCAGGTAGCCGCTGCCGGGCTTCTCCGAGGCGCCGTGGCCGCGCAGGTCCCACGAGATCACCCGGTACTCGTCCGCCATCGTCTCGGCGAACTCGCTCCATGTCTCCGTCGAACTGCCGAGGCCGTGTTGCAGCACCATCGGCCGGCCCGCCGGGTCGCCCCATTCCGTCACCGCCAGCCGGACCGATCGCGTGGGGAGTTCGTACGTGCGCGGCATCGCCCATCCCTTCACCCGTCCGACGATCGCTCCTCGGCCCGGCCGCCCGCCCCGGCGCCCCGCCGTGGACGTCGTAGCCTAGACCAACTTCTGTGCCCGTGGAACCCCCGCCCAGACCACGCCGATCCCGGTAACGTCGTACAATTCCCGGCGGCAAGGACGCTGGCACGTTCGGTGCACGCCGCCCCTCCCGCAGCCGTGGGAGCCCGGTCGGCCGACAGAGATCGTCGGGCACCGCGCGAAAGACGACGCGAACGGCGTCGATCCGCTCATCGTGCGCGCACGTAGGCGCCCGCGGTGACATATGCTCGGAGGTTGATCGTCGATGGGTCTCTCACTGAAAAAATGGTCGATGTTGGTCCCGACGAGCGCACTCGCCGTGGTGCTGCTCGCCGCGTGCGGTGGCACCTCCGTCGAGGGTGACGTCACCCGCGTCAGCGATGTCGCCAACGCCCCCGAAGCGGTGAAGCTCGCGACCGAGGTCGCCAGCATGCCGCAGGCCAGTCCGGAAGCCGGTGACGCTGCCGCCGCCGAGACCCCGGCCGCTGGCGGGGACACCGCCGCTGCCGCGCAGGAGGTCACCGTCACCTCCTACGACATCTACTTCGACCCGAAGGAATTCACCATTCCGGCCGACACCGATGTGAAGGTCTCGCTCCCGAACGCCGGTGCCGCACCGCACAATTTCTCCATTGACGCCCTCAACGTGAGCGTCGACATCGCCCCGGGTGAGACCAAGGACACCACCCTCAAGGCTGCTGCGGGTGATTACGAGTACTACTGCAACGTGCCCGGCCACAAGGAGGCCGGCATGGTCGGCAAGATGACCGCCGCTGCCGGTGGTGCCGCTGAGGCCGCTCCGGCTGATGCCGCCGCTCCGGCCGCCGCTGCGGCGGACGTCACCGTGACCTCCTATGACATCTACTTTGATCCGAAGGAAGTCACCATCCCGGCTGCCACCGACGTCAAGTTCATCCTTCCGAACGCCGGTGCTGCCCCGCACAACTTCTCGATCGACGCGCTCAATCTCAGCGTCGACATCGCCCCGGGCGAGACCAAAGACACGACCATCAATGCGCCCGCAGGCGAGCATGAGTTCTACTGCAACGTCCCCGGCCACAAGGAGGCCGGCATGGTTGGCAAGCTGATCGCCAAGTAATCACAGACGATGCCTTCCCCGACCGCCCCGGCTCCGCAACGAGTCGGGGCGGTCGCCGTCTCACGGCATTTCCGTTGCGACAGAACATGCGACAGTTTGGGCACACATCCCGTGCGACTGGTCGGCGCCGCACCCAACCGCGACGCCCGCTCGACAGGTGGAGGACTCCATGACGCAACTCATGATCTGGTCTGATCTCCCGGCGCTCTTCCGCGCCGCCGACGGCATCGCCCGCCTCGAGGCGGATGGTCTCGAGATCACCGATGAGGCCGCATTCCGCTCCCGTCTCGTTGACGACCTCGTCGTCAACGCCGTCTTCGCCGACGACCCGGTGCGCTCGGTCGCCCGCTGGATCCTCCGCGTTGCCGCCCCCAAGCTGGGAGCCTACCCAGCTTCCATCCACGATCTCTACATCTCCGCCGCAACCGGGGCCTACAAGAACGCCACCGCCCCCGCGATGAACATCCGCGGCCTCAGCTACGAGACCATGCGCGCCGCGTTCCGTGCTGCCCGCGCTCTCGATGCCAAGATCCTCCTCTTCGAGCTCGCCCGCTCCGAGATGGGCTACACCCAGCAACGCCCCGGCGAGTACGCCGCTTGCGCCTTCGCCGCCGCGATCAAGGAAAACTGGCGCGGCCCCGTCTTCGTCCAAGGCGACCACTATCAGGTCGGCATCAAGAAGTACGCCGCCGACCCCGAAGGCGAACTCGCTGCCGTCCGCGACCTCATCACCGAGGCGATCAACGCCGGCTACTACAACATCGACGTCGATGCATCCACCATCGTCGACCTCAGTCAGCCCACCCTGCGCGATCAGCAGGTCCGGAACTCCGCGATCACCGCCGCCATGACCGCCCACATCCGCGAGATCGAACCGAGGGGCATCACCGTCTCGGTCGGCGGTGAGATCGGCGAGGTCGGCCATCGCAACTCCACTGTCGAGGACCTCGATGCCTTCATGGGCCTCTACACGGAGGACCTCGGCAAGGAATCTCGCCGCCTCGGCAAGGACCTCACCGGTCTCTCCAAGGTGAGCGTCGCCACTGGCACCCACCACGGCGGCATCATCCTTCCCGACGGTTCCATGCAGGATGTCGCCGTCGACTTCCAGGTCCTCGCTGATCTTTCCGTCGCCGCCCACGGGTACGGCCTGGGTGGAGCCGTCCAGCACGGCGCCTCCACCGTCCCGATGGAGTACTTCAACCTCTTCTCGCAGGCCAACGCGGTCGAGGTTCACCTCGCCTCCGCCTTCCAGACGATCTTCTTCGAGCATCCCGCACTTCCTGCGGCGCTCCGTAAGGACATCAACGACTACTTGTTCGCTAATCACGGTGGCGATCGCAAGCCGGGCCAGAACGACACCCAGTTCCTCTATGGCGCGCTCAAGCACGCGTGGGGACCGTTCAAGCGCCAGCTCTGGGAGATGGATTCGGAGACGCGTGGCCAGATCATGGCCTCCCTCGAGGAGCGCTTCAGCCTGATCATGTCCCGCCTCGGGGTGGCCAACAGCGCGGCGATCGTCGACCAGCGCGTGAAACTCGTCGATGTGCATGTTCCCGCACCGGCGGCGCTCGGCAAGGCACTGCGCGGCGAAGCCATCGCTGGAGGCGGCAAGGAGACCCACGACCTGCACGACGAGGGCGAGTAGGGGACACATGTCCGCGCACCAGCCCGCCGATGTGACCGTCCGCCGCGCGAGGTTTGGTGACCTCCGCGCAGTGGCCCATCTGCAGCGAGAGGCATTCCCGAAGGAACTCGCCTACCACCTCCCGGCATTGACCTTCCTCAAGGTCGTGCCGGGAGTCGTCTTCATCGTCGCTGTGCGTGACGGTGCGATCGTCGGCAATGTGATCGGCGACTACCAAGGCGACAAAAGCCGCGTAATCAATCTCGCCGTCGATCCTGCGCACCAGCAGCGTGGTGTCGGCACGGCACTGCTCCGCGCGATCGACGCCGCCCTGCCGCATGCCGATCTCGTCCTGCTTGTGCAGGTGGAGAACAGCCGCGCCGAACGCCTCTACCTCCGCGAGGGATTCGCGCCCGACGGGATCGCCGCCAACTACTACGGCCGCGATCGTGACGGACAGTGGATGCGCAAGCGCCGTTAGCTCGCCGGCTCCTCCGGTAGGAGCGCATCGGTCCACGCATCCGCGATCACCAAGTCCTCTGGGATCAACTCGCGCTCCTTCATCCAGGTGCCGTAGGCATCCCAGCGTTCCGCCGTCTGGGTCCCGAATGTGACCTCGCCGTCGGTCCAGGTCGGCACCACCAGGGTGATTCCCACCGCTTCCACCGCCGCATCCATCTCCGGGCTCGCCGCCTGCAGGGCCGCCAGTGCCGCCGCTGGATCAGCCGCTGCCGCCTCGTAGCCGCGCCGCGTCACCTCGAGAAAGGTGCGGATCGCGTCCGCCTTCTCCGACACCGCGTCCTCGCTCGCGACGAGCACCAATTCGTAATACGGGGGGACACCGAACTCCTCGACCTTCAACATCGCGGTCGGGTACCCCTCGCGCTCCGCGACGATCGGCTCGTGCGTCCAGAACGCCCCGAGCGCTCCGGCCGCCTTCCCCGAGACCAGCGCAGGCAGCAGATCAAACCCGACGTTCACCAACTCGATGTCATCTCGGGTCAGCCCGTCGTGCGCCAGCATCGTGTCGAGGAACGCCTCCTGACTCGGGATGCCCGGATACGCGACCACCTTGCCCTTCAGATCCGCCGGCGTCGCGATCCCCGCTTCCGCCAACGTCATGATCCCCACCAGCGGCACTTGCGAGATCGCTGCCACCGACACCACCGGCACCCCGGCCGCGCGCGCCAGCAACACGTCCGTCTGGTACGAGATCCCGAGATCGTCCCGCCCCGCCGCGACCGTCTGCAGCACCGTCGTCGGGTCCGCCGGCGTGGTCAGCACCACGTCGAGCCCCGCCTCGTCATACCAGCCGTTCGCTTCCGCCAGGAAGAGCCCCGCGTGATTGCTGTTCGGGTACCAGTCCAGCGCGACCTGCAGCCGCTCCGCCGCGCACGCCCTCCGCACCCCGCCGAGCAGGGCAGCACCGGCCGCCGTCATCGCGAATGCACGACGATGCATCCGAACGGTCGTGATCGTGTTCATCTTCACTGGATCCTCCTGTTGCGGCACCCGGCGTTTGCACGGGGAGTCGAGACACAGGAGGCGGTGGTACCGCGCCAAGTCGGCGCGTCGGCGTCCCTTCGCGGGCATTACCCCGATCAGGTTCGACGGTCGGTGACGTTCCGGTCACCCTCTCAGCCCGGCACCCCGAGCTCCCGTGTCGATCTCTTCATTTCGTGCCCGGACAGTACGCGGTGAAATCGTCCACGTCAACGTGCGAAGGCATGTCTGCCTACCAGCATGCCGGCTGTGCCGTCATTCGTGAGACGTGACGAGGCCCCCGGTGTGCAGGGATGGCTGACACCGAGGGCCGTCGTCATGTTCGCCGTGGAGCCTCGCGGGGACCGGTGGGTGGGCCGGTGTCCCGATCGCGCTGGGGGGAAGGGTGGGTGCGCGATCGAGGTGCGGGGCGTCCT